>NZ_JAAHBQ010000001.1 GCF_020144665.1 Oscillatoria salina IIICB1
AGGGAAGGGGGTTGGGGGGTTAGGTTATAATCCTTCCCTCGCAGGGAAGGGGGTTGGGGGGTTAGGTTATAATCCACTTCTAACGATGTCGTGGAGTCGCAGCAAACCGACACAAACGCGCTCGCGATCGACAACAGGTAAAACTGCAATTTGGGAAGGACGATTTTCCATTAATTGCAAAGCTTCGTAAGCTAAACAATCGGGGGTAACAACGATGGGTTTGCGGGTCATAATTGAGCTAGCAGTAAGCTGATTTAAATTTGTTGGTGCTGTTTCTTGAATTGCACGTCGCAAGTCACCGTCGGTAATTACTCCTAATAAGTGTCCATCGGTTTCGATGACATTAACCGCACCTAAACCACCTTTACTAATCGCGCTAACTACTTCTAACCACGAAGCATGAGGCGAAATTGTGGGATTATCTTCGCCACCGTGCATTAAATCTTGTACTCTTAAAGTTAAGCGTTTGCCTAGTCTACCAGCCGGATGATTGAGGGCGAAATCTTCTGGAGTTAATCCTTTGACTTGCATCACCGTCATGGCGATCGCGTCTCCAATTGCTAAAGCTACTGTGGTGCTAGTCGTGGGTGCTAAATTTAAAGGACAAGCTTCTTTAGCTACGGCTGCATTTAATACTAAATCGGCTTTTCTGGCGATCGTGGATTTGACGTTACCGACAATCGCAATTATGGGTACGCGACGATGGATTAAACAAGGTAACATCGAAATTAGTTCTTCAGTTTCGCCGCTATTACTTAAGGCGATCGCTACATCAGTTGCACCGACAATTCCTAAATCTCCGTGTAACGCATCAGCCGGATGTAAATAACTCGCTAAAGTTCCCGTACTGGTCATCGTAGCAGCAATTTTGCGGGCAACTATTCCCGATTTACCCATCCCAGTTAAGACTACTTTCCCGCGACAGTTAACCAACAATTCAATTGCGCGATCTACCTGCTGGGGATCTAAGCGCTCAACTGCTTGATTTATCGCTTCTGCTTCTAATTTAAGCAGGTCTAGTACCTGGGCTACATAATTTTGTTTCGCGATCGAAAGCATATTTTCTTCAATCCTCACACCACCTGTGGATCGATTGTAATCTTTTAACTCATTTTCGGCGATCTGGGGATTGGGGATTGGGGATTGGGGATTGGTGATTGGGGATTAGGGATTGGGAGACAAACTATTAACTGTTCACTATTAAATGATTTTACCTCTTAACTACTGACTTAATTTTTCCCTTCATCCGGTGAAAGTTCTTTTTAAACTTTTTTTGGATTTTGGGAATCATTTTTTTCTTCAATCTCGGCAATTCTTGCTCGATGAAATAGCGGGAAAAGTAAACTCTCAGCCAGTTTTTCTCTGGTAATTTAAAAGTTGTCGAATTTAAACGCTCAATTTGTTCTTTAGACAATGCTAATTCTGGTGGAGTAAAATTTAGATCCAAACAAATCGCTGTTTCCGGTAAAGCAAAAGGATTGTCAATTCCTAATTCAATTTGCTTCAATAAAGACGGACGCACTAAACCTGCTGCAACATCTTGCTGAATATCTTCAACATCTAAATAACCCTTTTCTATTGCTGAAAAGAGACTCATAGACCATTCTTTACCAAAGGGAGCAAAACAAGAATACCACGGTCGCGAATTTAAAGCTAGGCAATCAATTACTTTTGCTTCTGGGTTTTCCCCATAAGCAAAAATTGACCATTCTGGAGGCAAAATTTCAATTTTTAACTTGGCAAAATCGGCTAGCTTACTATAATTTAGCTCACTTTTTTGTCTGAGTTGTTTGGTTAATTTCTGTCTTTCCTTAGCAGTGTAGTTAACTACAAAAAAGTCTAAATAAGCGAAAACTTTTTCTTGAGTTGCTTGCAAGCAAGTTTGGCTCTCGTGCTGAAAAATTTCCTCAATGTTACCATAGATAAATAAATTACCATCAAGGTAAAGAGTTTTCTCGGCTGCCAATTGATTTGTTATTAACCACAATTTCGCAGCCAATGGTAAGGCTACTTCTGGTTTAACTTCCCAACGATGAGGAATTGACAAATTTAGCTGAGAAGCAAAGCAAATCTCTAAATTGCCACTACAATTGCTGATGAGATGATAATTGAGCAGTTTTTTTGGGGTTTTACCGAGTCCGATGTCATTGACAAATACGCAATTTTGTGGTAAAGACACTTTTCAACCTACCAGATAAGATAGCGGAGATAGTAGCGATTGATATCTTTTTCCGCGATCGCCTGCCATAATTCTCTACGTTTAAGATAACCCGCCCGGATTGTTTTTCTCAACCATTGACCCCAAAATTTACTCAGAGGATGATCTGGTTTTTTCCAAGGTTGAGAAGCGACGTGACTAAAATGCAATAATTTCGTATCTTCTCGCAAAATATTAAAATGATTCCAAGTAGGTTCGAGTTCCTGAATTTCGCGATCGTCCATCCACTTTAACCACATAAAATCGCGATAATGAATTTGTCCCGGTTCGAGAGGAGAATCATTAGGAACCACATTATTAAAAATCGTCTCTGGATTCCAATGTTTTAGTTGAGCACAATTCATCACCATCACGCTAGTTTCTTTGCGCTGGGGAACTGGTTTACCACCAAAATAACCTTCTAAATTACTTACTAAAGCCAAGGTGTATTCTGGCTTTAAGCTATTAGCTAATTCTTGAATATCAGTCAGCACAATTTGGTCGGCATCTAAATAAATTGCCGTTCCTTCATAATTAAAAATACTCGGAACCAAAAATCTCACAAAACCAAATCTAGTTCCACCAACACGCTTTTGAGTTTGCGTCACGAAGCGAATATCCACCTCGGCTGAAGTGTGACTGCGAATGGAATATTCGAGAACTTTTTGGGCAACGTACTGATTTTTTTCCGTACCAATAACGATTCTAATCATACATTTTTCAGCTTTTTAATGTCTTTAACCAACGAATCAGTCGAAATTTCGCCTTTCAACACTTCGTGCTGATAGTCAATCATATGATAACCGACAATCGGCGAAAGATTAATCACATTAACGCCTTTTGTTTGCAAAAATTTTTGCACTATTAAGGTTCCATAGACATAAGCATCGTAGTTTCTCTCCCTCGCTACCACACCAAAATCATTTTTATCATAATTCGCGTAATGATTTCCGCCAATTGTCCGACTATCGCAACCCAACACAAAAATATTTTTTGCTCCCATAATCCAACAAACTTGTAATGCTGGATGGAGAGAACAACCTTGAGGACTGTAGTATAAATAATCCGTATCTTTCGTCAAATTCCACAAATCTTGAATTTTTTGGGTGCGATCGAAACAGTAGAAATAAGGATGATCCCATTCGATCTTTTCGATTTTATAGCGACTTGCTGGTTTGAGAATCGGATATTTAATATTCTTAAAATTTTCGTGGTAAGGTGCAGTTACTTTTTTTCCAGCATGAGCGTAAAGCTGATGATTCATCAACACGATTGGCGCGATCGCCGGATGAATCTTATAAGCATCATTCAGCCCTAGACAAATTTTATCTCTCAGAAACTCCATCGGAAACAAATTTGCCGTCGGTCCCGAACCCACTATATAAATATCTTGATTTAAATAAATATCTCTTAACTCTCGCAGTCTCATTTTTGCTACCTTATTTATCTACCAAACCCAAACCCTTTTTCAAACTTACCCATTTTTCGCGAACTTTCCAGAATTTAGAAGCTTGCATCAGTTTAATTTCTGAGCGTAATTTCTTTTTCTCTTTTTGTAAAGTCCGTTTATCCTGTTGCAACTTTTCAATTTTGCTTTTGAGGCTAACTCGGTTGGTTTGCAAGTCATCGATTTTACCTTTGAGCTTAATTCTGTCAGCTTGCAAGTCTTCAAGTTTATTCTTAAAGTTAATAAATTCTGCTTGGAGAGCGGCTATTTTGTTTTTTAAGTTAGTTCGATCTGCTTTTAATTCTTCATTTTTATCCTTAACTTCCCTTAACTTAATTTTCAATTCCTGGTTTCTATTTTTAAGACTTAATTTATCTGTTTTTAAATCTTTAACTTCTTGAACAATGTTTTTAAGTTCTTCTTGAAGTCCTTGAATTTTTTCCTGAAAAAAGCCAGAATTCTTGGCAAACAATTTTTGAACTTCGAGAGAAAAATTTTCCCAGCTTAAGTGAATGACAGTATCGCGAATATTCGTTTCAATTTGATAAGCTTGCTCGATCAGATCGCAAACTTCTTCAACCGAACTATCAATATTAAAGAGAAAACCATTTTCTCCATGAGTAATTATATTAGGTGCAAATCCTGTTTTGCTAGCTACGGGAACAATATTACACATCATTGCCTCGATTAAAGGAATTGGACCTCCTTCAAGTTTGGCAGGCGAAACAAAGACGTCCATTTGAGCATAATATTGAGGATAATCTGAATAAGGAGCCTCAACATATTCAAAGTTAGGTAAATCCCTCAATTCGGAAAATTTCTCGTATTTCTCCCAGTTTCTTCCTAACAAAATAAATTGACGATGTGGCATTGCTTTAACAACACATAAAATAAGATCGGGATTTTTACGAGGATAATAAGCCGTACAAAAACCTACCGAGCCAGCTTCTCTTTGATGGGGTTGAAATAAATTTGGATCTGCACCGCCTAAAATAGAAGTAACTTTATGCTTTTCAACGCCATTATCTATCAAAAATTTGACATTTTGTGGGCTAGCACAGATGGTTGTTGTGCAATTATTTAAAGCTTGCACGACTCGCTCTTCTAAACGAGCGGTATTTTTGGGATGAGTGTACCAAGTTAAAAGCTGACTGTAGCGAATGTAAGGATACTCTTTCAAGCATTTTCCTACTAAGGAGTAGTGGGCTAAATAATAAACTTCTGCCAAAGGAATGTCTTCGGTGGGATAGTAGACAAAACGCCAATTTCCCTCGATAAATTTGGCGATTTCTTGACAAATACCATCCAAAATCCAACCACGATTTACTTCAGGAACAACAAATACTACATCGTAGGGTTTTTCGGCTTCAAAATTCCAACGACATTCTTTGGTAATATTTGCACTACCTTGAAGATATCCTCTCGTATAACCTTTCTCCCCAAATAATAAAGGATCTAAGGTCGAACCAATATCTAAATAAGTGTTTTCCTGAGAATGCAAAAATAATTGATGAGTTAAAATATTGCCTAACGGACCACAACAAAATAAAAAAAGATGATTTTTGATTTCATTTTCGTCGATATAATTTTTAATTTCTGTAATTAAATTACGGTTTTCTTTCCAAGCATTCAATCCGCAGCGAAAATCTTTTTTTACGGAAAAAGGTAGTTTTTCTAGATTGGCTTGCTGATTGCAAACTAAGATGACTTCATACTCTTGATACAGGGGAACAATACTAGTTAAATAATAACTATAATTACTATTAACAAATATATTTGCCCAAGTTAAATAACTTTCGTCTCTATTGACAAATTCTCTCATCCAGCGAGCATCGTCTTCTCCGACGCAACAGGGACAAGCAACACCTAGAAAATATTGTTCGCGATCGCAACGCAATGCGGCTGATAATGCTGCTCTTAATTCCTCGTCTTCTGGGTTTTCTGGCTCGTAGATAAACTCACCATTACCGATATGCAATCTATTAATATGTCTACCCGCCACGATTGCCAGTTCCCCATCTGCGGCTTTATTAAAAGCAAAATGTTCTTTTCGCTTTAGTTTCTCGCGCAAAACTTCTAAGTCGCGCCGAAAATACTTATTGGGAAAAGTGCCAAATTTAAAGGACTGGTTCTCTTGGTGGCTCTGCATACTCATTGGCAAGAAGACAGTTTTTATTAAGGATAAGATACCACAAATTGTTGAAAAAGAACAAACTTAATGATAAAATTATGAAAGTTTGGGCAAATTAGAGAGCCAAATAAAATGTTAGCAAATACTAGTCAATTGATAAAAAAGGTGCTAAAAAAGTTCCCAAAGCTTGCCCAAAAGTTGCCGGAACAAATCGCAACTCAGCTATTCAAACCACAAGAGAATCCTAGCATTGTTTGTGCTGCTGACGATCGCTACGCTATGCCTTTGACTGTAGCAGTTCGCTCGGTGCTTGCCAACCTAAAAATTTATCCCCAGGTAAAGCTATTTCTGATTGATGGCGGCATCAGTCCAAAAAACAAGGAAAAATTTCTCCAGTCTCTCAACCCTAAACAAATCGATCTTCACTGGTTGCAACCAGATCGAAGTAAGCTAACTAAAATGAAGGTTAAAGGTCATGTGAGTCTGGCAAGTTATTATCGCTTACTAATTCCTGAGTTACTACCTGATTCCCTTCAAAAAGTAATTTACCTGGATAGTGACTTGGTTGTCAATGCGGATATCGGCAAACTCTGGAATATTGATGTGGGAGATTATTATCTTTTAGCAGTTCAAGATTTGGGCGTTCCTTATGTGGGTTGTCCGGTGGGACTTTTGAATTATCAAGAATTAGGATATCCGGCGGATTATAAATATTTTAATGCGGGTGTATTAGTAATTAATTTGCAAAAGTGGCGACAAGAAAGTATTGGCAAAAAAGTTATTAATTATATTGAAGAAAATCTAGAATTTATTCGTTGGTGGGATCAAGATGGCTTAAATGCGATGTTAGCAGGTAAGTGGGGAGAACTTGATTATAAATGGAACCAACAACCGCCCATTTATGGCTACGGCGAACCTTCTTGGAAACCTAGTCCTCTGAAAAAAGAACTTTCTGAGGAAGTTTGTCAAGATATTATTGATAATCCTTATATCGTGCATTACGTGACTTCGCGCAAACCGTGGCGTTATGATTCTTTACATCCTCGACGAGACTTATTTTTTCACTATTTAGATATGACTGCTTGGGCGGGATGGCGACCGGAAAAACCTGCTAACAACAAATAAAACAGTTAATTTTTGTCGCGTAATGACTCGATAATTTGTAAGTGTTGTTCTGCCAAAAATTCTAATTTAAACTTGGTAGAGCAAGTTTGTTTTGCGCCAGCAATTAATTCATTTCTTAACTCTGGTTTATGAAGCAAAAGAGTAATTTTTTCATACCATTCATCTTGGTTTGCTAGTAAACCATTTTCTGAGTTAATTGTTTGATTGTAAACGTTTAAATTGCGGGCAATAATAGGGATTTCCGCAGCAGTATATTCTAAATATTTGCTCAAAGATTTACAGCGATTAAATTCTGTATCTTCGATTGGCGCTAATCCTACATCCCAATTAAGTTGGTAAAGCTGTTGCAGAAATTTGTCGAATTGTTTGATAACTTTGTGGGATTTTATTCTGTCACCAAAACAAGTTAATTCTTCCGGGAGAGAAACTGTACCAAAGATTTCAAACTTTGCTTGAGGATAGTCAGTCAAAACTTGCGCGATCGCAGGTGCGATCGCGCGCAAATCCTGATTATGTCCTTTCGATCCCATGTAACCAAATTTAAACTCGGAATCGGCTTTTTTCTCCTTCGCAGGTTTTTTATTGACTAAATGCCCTAAATATGGTGGATAAACACCATCAAATATTTGCTGTTGAGGAAAAACTTTCGCGAGTTTCTTAGCTAAATATTCAGTTGATGAATAAATTAAATCAACATTTTCGAGTAAATGTTTTCTTTCAGTAATTACCTCTGGATTTCCTAACCGCTTTTGAATTTCTTCCCCAAGAACTGGGGTAATATTTAAGAGATCGTCGTCAATGAAATAAATTGTCGGAATCTGCTTCTGTTGACATTCTGCCAGCAAAAAGCGACCGTAAGCCAAGCCGTAACGGTTAAAAATTACTGCATCTGGTTGTTCTGATTGTAACAACTGCTGCCAAAACAAATCTGGATTTTTTTTGTTGATTTTGTCAAGTATATCTTGATGACAAAGTGCCGTAAAATCAGCAACTTTTTTCGCTGCTAAACTTCGCAAAGGATAATAAAATCCGGTGTAGTAAGTGGCATTAAAGTAATCAGTAAGTACCAAGATTTTTAATTTCTTTTCCTGGTTTACTGTTAACTCTTGATTGGGACTAAAAAATTGTTTTACTTGCTTTAAAAAAGGCTGGAAAATCATTATTTAACGAAATTATTTGGTTACTTTTTCTTGTTTTTGCAAAGCTTCTTCGTATGCTTGAATTGCTTGCTTGCGTTTCTTTTTCGCTTTATAAACTTCTTTGTGAGGCTTATATTCTTTGCCTTTGTCTAAAGATTCGTGCCAATTTGCTAAAAATGGCTGGAAAATTTGGGGGACAAATTTAGTATATTTAATCTCTCGCAATAAAGATGGTCGAAAATATCCCAACTTAATTTCTTTTTCAATTTCTTTCATGGTTAGGGAACCATTTTTCAGCATCAGTCTGACTTCATTAAACCAGAGATAGCCATACTTGTTCCGAGAAGATACCCACGGTTGAGTAGCCATATCAGTATAGTGAATTAAACAGGTTTTTTTGTCGTAATATTCTAAACTATTCCACTCAAAAGGAACGCCATATTTGATATCTTTTTGGTCATCTAAGATACATAACTCATACATGAGTTTTTCGTAATTGTATTTGTTAGTATCAAAACCATCAATAATCTGCTCAATTTTCCAGTCAAGACGATCGCAGTCTAAGAGCATCACCGAACATTGTTTCACTCTTTGGGGTGGTGCGCCATGTTTAGCGATCTGCTGGCGATCGCGGGGAATTTCTTCTTGAATAATCACTTTTGCACCGTCGAAAGGAATGTCCCAAAGCGAAGCAATATCCTTGAAAACTAACATATCCGCATCCAAATAAAGCGCTTTCCCGGAATATCCCGCTAATTCAGGAATGCAAAAGCGACTAAAGGAAAATCCTGTCCTTTGTCCCTGACGCGGATCTTTAGGTTTCGGGATTGGTAAATCGAGCATGGGATAAACTTCTACATCCCGCTTAGTATGTCGTTTAATTGAATGTTCTAGGACTTTAACTGCTAGTAATTGCGACCTATCTGTCCCGACATAAACCCGAATTCTTTCACTCATAAATCTGACTCCTCACAATAATTTATTCTGATTCCTTAGCTAGTTTAAGCAGCTTTTTCAGCCTAAACCATTTGGCTCTAAGCTGCCAAAACTTAGAAGTTTTCATTGCGGCAATTTCTTCTGCTAATTTTTTATTCTCCTGTTTTAATTTTTTCAATTCTGATTTTACTTCTTTTTGCTGTAGCTTAACATTTTTTGCCTTGATTTCTGTTTCTAAATTTCTCTTGTAAGTTTCATCTCGTTCGAGTTGAAACAAACTGTCAGCGCTGGGTTGAAGGAAACGCTGACGTAAGATAATTGTTTGGAGAAATTCATCGCAACGTCCTCTCGAAGTTCCCGATAAGTGTTGAACTTGGAGATGTCCGAGATAAATATTAGTGTAACCTGCTGCGCGCGATCGCGCATTAAATTCTACATCATTAAAGCCGTTGGGAAACTCTTTTTCATTTAGCCCAGCCAATTCCTCATATCGATTTTTGGCTATAGCAACACAAGCAAAGCTGTTTCCATAGGTTTCGCGAATTAGTCTAGCGTATTTGCGATCGCGACATTCTTCCACTAAACTTAACTTTTGAGAAGTTGTCGCTTTTTTAGCTTTCAAACCAGCAATTATTTGCTTACCATCGGGACTAATAATTTGACAACCTACGGTAGTTACACTAGCAACTAAAGCCCAAGCTGCCATTTCTGATAAGGCTGATTCGCTCAATATTTCCGCATCATTATTCAAAAAGAAAAGAACTTCTCCGCTAGCTACTTTTGCACCTAAATTACACTGACGGCTGTGGTTAAAAGGAAAGTCATAATCGATGATTTTGACGTTAATTTTGCTTTGCTGTTCCTCAAGATAACTTTTAATTTGTGCGAGACTGTTTTGCGTTGATTGATTATTAATTAAAATTATCTCCAGACTTTCCGAAACTTGCTGTTTAAACAAAGAAGCTAGGCAACGAATAGTATAATCTGGTTTATCGCGAAAAGGAATAATTACACTAATACTTTCAGCCTGACGACGGGGTTTGAGTTGGTAAGGTTGTTGTTCATCAGCTTGCAAGACAAACTCAAATTCGTTTTCAAGAGAACTAAATATTTTTCGATAAGTATCCAGATAGGGAGTTACTAACTTTTGCAAACTTTCGGGTCGATTTTTTCCTGCTCTCAAACTACAATATTCCGGATGTGTTTGCCATTGCAACCCAACTTGATTTCCTAGCCAAAGCTGAAACAAATGTCCGTCATTTTTAACTAAACAATCAAATAAATCGTCGGGATAATTAGCTGCCAAATTCGGTTTGACAGCAAAACCAGTTCCGATGTAATTTATATGTCTTAAAGTATGTAATTCTAACTGCGGACGGCGAAGAAATTCTTTAACTGTTAATTCATCTATTTCACTTCCTGCTAACTGCTGTAAATTCCAAACGACTACATCGGGATTAGAGTCGAAACTGAATAATTTTAATGTGGTGGCTAAGGTAGGAGCAAGTAGATCTCCGGGACGAGAAAATAGGACAAAATCGCTTTTATCTGCGAGTTGAAGCCAGTCATTGTGGTTATCTTTCCAGACTTGAATTTTCCCAGAAAAATCTTGTTTTGCTAACCAAGTAGTTAAAGATTCTGTCGAGTTATTTCCCAGAGGAATTAACCAACAATCCACTAAAGGACAACTTTGCAATTGCCAAGATTTTAAAGTTACTCCTAATTCTGCTGAAGGAGTTTCCTCAACTAGCAACAACAAAGAGATATTTTTGGCTTTTTCTTCGTCAGTAAGCGCATCTCCAAGAAACAAACCTCGCTCGGTACTCAAGCGTTTAAAATATTCTTCAGGTTTAAGATTGCGGTATTGGTATTCTAAAGGTAGACTTGCTAAGAAGAGAATTTCGGCTTTGCTGGGATAAGATAATTGATTGATTGTTGTGAAATCTGTGCTTTCTTGAGCAATTTCGGCGGCGATTAAATCAAGAATGCGTTGAATTGCATCGCCAGAAATTAGGTTTCTTTCAACAAAGGCTTGGGCTTGATTGCGAGCAGTAATAATTTTCTGGGAATTTTGAATTTGATTGACAAAACTAAACCAATCTTTGGTTGATTTAATTCTCATCAAAGGAGCATAGTTTTCTAACTCTAAATCGTAACTTACTACGCTCACCGGACAACCAGCGCGGGCGGCATCAACTGCTACAGTTGAAGGGGTAGTAATTGCTGCATCAACATATTTAATTAAAGCCGCAGCCGTGTAAGCTTCCCATTGAGGAAGTTTGGGGTCAGCAATGATGATATTATCTGCGTTAGGTAAATTACCTTTGTAGCGATGGGTAAGCCACATTCCCGCGTGATGGGGTTTAACTAAAAATGTGGTATTGGGAAAGCGACGGGCTGTGGTTTCTAAGTCTGCTAAAAAAGATTGGCGATAATCTTCACTATAGCGATGCCAGTGGAGATTTTCAAAGATAGCGATCGCGTAATCTCTTTTTCCTGGTATCTTAATTTCAGGTGTAACTGGACTAATTTCTTTGGGACAACCGACAGGAATACAACGAGAAATTGTTTCTGGTAAGGCTTCGGGAGCGAGTAAACTTACATCCCCCCAAAGTAAGATTTTTGACGAAGCAAACTGAATTGATTCGGGCGTTTCCCTCTCGTCAAAATAAGTTAAACCGATATTTTCAAAGCCATGTTGTAAAGTGTAAGTGTGGATTCCGGCGGCATTAGCTCGCTTGGTAAGTAAATGAGCGGCTTTGTGCGGTCCAGCCGTACTTTCGGCAGCAGTTATTAATACTTGAACGTCGTGTAATTGCGGTTGAATTCCCAGTTTAACTCCACGACGGAAAGGGACGCTATATTCTATCCCTAATTCACGTAAAGTATTTTCTACTCGCGGCGATTTACTGACCAACCAATCAGTTACACAGACTTTAAATGACAAGTCTTCTCGATTTTTTGCTGCTAATAAAAAAGGTCTAATCAAATCTAAATCTTGAATTAGATCCATAAATAGCAACACGGTTGGTTTACCGTTACTCAAGCTTGTCCGACTCCTCACTTCACCTCAAACTCAGAATTTTATAGCATATCTTATTCATACCAGCAATAGCTATCACCCCTTCATAGAGACTTAGCAATGCTACTTCTCTACTTCATAGGAAAATTCCCAAAATTGAATTTGTTGCCGTTTCCAAGTGTAAGTTAGTGCGAAGCCGAATTCGGTTTTAATTACCGCCGGATAAGAATATTCTCCTAGCTTATCTTCCAAAACGAATATATCTGACCAAGTTTGTCCGTTATCTTGAGAAAGGGCAATTTTTAAAGGAGTCCTCGCACCCCAATTTTTCTCGACGGGATTGTAAATTAAAATCAAGCTACCGTCGTCTAATTTCGCTAAATCGATGCCGCTATTATTGTTCGGAAGTTCGGTAGGATAGGCTTTGCACCAAGTGTAACCGTTGTCAAGGGAATCGGCACGATAAATTTTTCCGGCGGTACTACGGGCGAAAAGATGGACATGACCGGGGCTAGATTCCCATAATGTCGGTTGGATGATACCCAAACCAGCGAAATTTTGCCGATTCCGTGGTATAAAAGCACTAGGTTGCCAAGTTTTTCCCCCATCGGTGGAGCGATCGACAAAACAATCCCAAGCAGTTTGAGTTTCTACGGAAGCTGGAGCCAGCCAATCGCCATTTTCTAGTTTAATCGGTTTATTCTTCACTGGACCCCCAGCGATCGCTTGGTCAACTAATGCTTGAGGTGAACTCCATTGGTGACTCTCGAAACTACGACGACTCACATAACTTCGCCATTCTCTGGGAGAGGGACCGACTTTCCAGAAAAGGTAAATCTGCTCGTGATTTTGGCATAAAACCGGATTCCAGTGCGGTTCGTCAGTAACTTTGGCATTTTTCACCGGGGAAGACCAATTTTCGCCAGATTTCTCACTCAACCAAATTGCCGTATCGTCATTACCTTCCTTACTTCCCGCAAACCAAGCACAAAGATAGCTATTGTTCGGCAATCTGAGTAACGTAGAAGCATGACACTCTGTGGTTTCTACTGTTTCCGCAAGGAATACTGGTTCATTAGTCAAGGGTTTGACAAACATAAATTTGCGCTGTATTTTGATTGGGCAGCGATCGCTCGTGCGTCCAGTTTAACTAATTTTTCATCTGGAACTTGCGATCGCGACTATTTGTCAAGAATGTATAATTCTTGCTGCTGTGGGTATTGTGAGGAGTGTTGCATGATGTTAGAAGTCAAAAATCAAATAATTATCAACAATTATGACACTGAAAATTTTCCTTTCTTAAAGATCTTTTCTCAGCATTGTTTAGAAACCTTTGGCTGTGCAGAAATAGAAAGACTTCATGAATTTATTCCCGATAGTCTCCAACCCCAGCGAGTTTTAAAAGTAGGAGAAGACCAAGCTACCTATGCTCACAGCCTACTTTATCAAATCGATCCTGCTTATCAAAAAAAAATTGCCAAACCAAAGCCAGTTAAAGACCGAGGTTTAATCCAAACTTATCAAAAGTTTATCAGCTTTTTAGAAGCAGAAATTTTTGGTTATAAGTTAGTATATCAAAAATTACCAACTTTAAGAATTCACTTACCTAATAACTTAAGTGTTGGCGAATATCACCGCGATCGCGACTATAACCATCCTGCGGAAGAAATTAATGTTTGGGTTCCCCTTACTAAAGCTCAAAAAACTGCTACTATTCAGATGGAAAGTTCCTACGATACAGGGGATTTTCATCCTGTGGAAGCTGACTATGGTCAATATGCGATCTTTGATTCAGCGTTGATGCACGGAAATGAAGTTAATATAGAAGGATATACGCGAGTTAGTTTTGATTTTCGAGTTATTCCTTTCTCTAAATATCAGGCTTGCGAACGTTCGTCAATTAATCAAAAAATGAAATTTTGCGTTGGGGACTATTATAGTATTAACTAGCGAGCTAACTAAACTACCACAAACAATTCAACAAAAGCTAATTATTTATGAAGCCTTTAATTGCTTGGAAACCATTCGACCCCAAATTGAATGCAGCAAGTACGAGACTGCGAGTGCTCCTACCTTGTCAATATTTACAAGAAGCGGGATGGAATTGTGAGATTTATAAGCCAGAAAAAGCCGATGAATATGATTTAGTAATCTTTCAAAAAACTTGTACCAAAGAAGATATTACTTTGGCAAAAAACTTGCGAAAAAAAAAGATTAAAGTTGTTTACGATTTATGCGATAATAACTTTTATAATCCCTACGATTTGCGGAAATATTCTCAAAAAGCTGCTGGCTCGAAAAGCATGATCGAACGAGCAAATGCAGTGACAGTTTCTACGCCAGAATTGCAAAAATTAATCGCTCATCCTCAATGTATTGTGATTGACGATACGATTGATTATGTCCAGCGAAATTGGTTAAAAGAAATTCCTTACAAATTGAAAAAATGGCAGGAGAAATGGCAAGATAAATCTTTTCGGGTAGTGTGGTTTGGGAACTCGAAACTAGAGATAGTTTATAAAAGTCTTGGATTATCCGAAGCGCCTTCAGGAATGGCAAGTATTACTAAAGTAACGCCCGCTTTAGAGGAGTTAAATAAAAGAATACCCGTTAAATTGACTGTCATTAGTAATTCAGAAGAACTTTTTCAGGAACATACCCAAAATTTGAGCTTTCCCACTAAATATTATCCCTGGCAAATGTCAACTTTTCCTTTATTATTCTTCCAAAATGATGTTTGTATTATTCCTATAGATCTAAATCCTTTTACGATTTGCAAAACTAATAATCGCTTAGTTACTTCTTTGTCTTTAGGTTTACCTGTAGTAGCAGATAAAATTCCTAGCTACGAAGAATTTAAGGATTTTGTTTTATTTGGCGACTGGGAAAAGAATCTTTATCGCTACGCAACGAATAAAAAATTGCGCGATCGCCACGTTAAAGAAGGTAAAGAATATATTAAAAATAATTATACCAAAAAACGGGTAGTAGAACAATGGTCTAAAATGTTTAAGACAGTTTTAAAACTGAAATAGTGGAGGAGTGAAAAATTATGCGATCGCTACTTGCGAAAGTAACTAAAGATGACGTTTTTACCGAACCGTTTCCGCACATAATTATTAAAGATCCCTTGGATGAAGACTTGTGCAAACAACTGTTTGAAGAATTTCCCACGCTCGACCAAGTGACGGAAGGAAAAAAATATGCCAGTAACGAAAGATTTAGTTACTCGGCAGCGAAGGTATTAAAGGATACAAGGATTAGTCCTCTCTGGAGAGAATTTGTTGCTACCCATGTATCTCAAAGTTTCTTGACAGAATTTATTGAATTATTTAAAGATGAAATTCGTCAAGTTTACCCGGATTTTGAAAAAGAATTTGGCAAACTGGAAACTTTGACAGCAGGTACGAGAAAAAAAGATTCCTTTGAGACAGTAGACGTACTGTTAGACGGACAAATTTGCGTGAATACTCCAGTGGTAGAAAAACCCTCATCAGTGCGAGGACCTCATGTAGATAGCTCGAATAAATTGTTTGCTGGTTTGTACTATCTGCGCGATCCTGAAGATCCTTCTACGGGAGGTGACTTAGAGATATATAAATTTAAGACCAAAGATTACCAATTTGAAGGTCAATTTATCAGTGACGAGTACGTGGAAACAATCAAGACAGTAAAATACGAGCGCAATGTTTTGGTGTTATTTGTGAACTCGATCGACTCGTTACATGGAGTAACAGTTAGAGAAACTACTGACTGCCCGCGTTACTTTTTTAACTTGTTAGGGGAAGTGAAAAAAAATTTGTTTAGCTTTACTCCAGAAGAAGATAAGCACAAACAACAAGTGCGAGAAAAGCAATTTAAAATCCCAATTCCGGCTTCATTAAAAGCATTAAAGAGAAAGCTGAGTGTGAGAGTTACCAAGGGCTAAACCTCAATAGCTAGTCAGAAATTTCGTTCCCCAGAGACTTCTTCTATTCAGGCGGCTAATTTTGCCTTAAACTTTAGAATGGTAAATTGCATGATTAATAAACAGGAATGGAAATAGGGCAAAAAGTACAAGTCTGTCGCTTGAGAGACCGATTAGCACGTGGGATTGTGAGTAAACTGGGAAAAGTAGGCACGATTCGAGACTTCAAAATGACTGATGGTAGCGGTGTCGGCGCAATTGTAGAATTCGAGGACAAATCTACTACCTGGTTTTTTGAAGACGAACTGCGACCAGTAGAAAACTAATTTAAGATGGCTCAAATTTTAACCTTCTTGGGCAAAGGCGGCACAGGTCGAACGACAGTAGCGATCGCCGCCGCTAAACAACTTGCTGCAAGTGGTTCTCGCACTTTGTTAGTCAGTTCTGACTCTTCTCCCGCTTTCGGGATCTTGTTAGGACTGTCTCCAGGTGCAGAACCCCAAGAAATAGCTGCTAACCTCAGCGCAGTACAACTGCAAGCAACTGTACTGCTAGAAAACAGTTGGGAAGAGGTGAAAAAATTAGAGGCGAAATACTTGCGATCGCCGACGTTGAAAAATGTCTACGGTCAAGAGTTAAGCGTTTTACCAGGAATGGATGGCGCCCTCGCGCTCAATGCGATCCGAGAATATAATGCTAGCGGGAAATACGACGCGATCGTTTACGATGGCACCGGAGATCTCCAGACTCTAAGAGTTTTAGGTATCCCCGAAACCGCTAGTTGGTATTTTCGCCGCTTCCGCCAAGTATTTATTGAGTCAGATTTGGGGAAAGCGATCGCGCCATTTATCCAACCTGTCAGTAGTGCAGTTCTCAATGTTACTTGGACTGCTGATAACTTCGCTCCCGAACCGACCAATCAAGCAACCTCAATGTTAGAAGATGGGAAAGCAGCGATCGCCGATCCTCATCGCGTCTTGGCTTACTTGGTCACAACCGACGATCCTAGTGCGATCGCCACCGCCAAATATCTCTGGGGAAGCGCTCAACAAATCAATCTTAGCGTCGGTGGAGTCTTGCTTAACCAAGCAGACACTACCGCCGCCATTACCAAAGAGTTTGCACCCCTAGCGGTTACTTCTCTTCCCCGCAAAACTGCTGACTGGCAACCGTTGCTGGATGCTTTACCGAGTTTTAAACCAGCAGCCCAAATACCTAAGCCCGTTACCATAGATCTTGCCGCTCGTCAAGTCAAAATTTTTCTGCCCGGATTTGACAAAAAACAAGTCAAACTAACTCAATACGGACCAGAAATTACCGTCGAAGCTGGCAACCAACGGCGTAATATTACCTTACCCCCGCCATTAAGCGGTCAACCCGTCAAAGGAGCAAAATTCCAAGACGGGTATTTGATAGTGTCTTTGTGAGGTAAGAGGTTTCACCCTGAAAGTACCCACATTTATCAGTTACCAGCGAACAGTTATCAGTTTTCAGTTATCAGTTTTCAGTAGAGATTGGAGACAAGAAGCAATTAGCGAATAAACTTTTCACTGTTTACTGTTTACTGTTCGGGTGGTAACTGCTAACTGTTTACTGATAACTGAACCCAGTCCCTAAACCTATGTCTAATTCTCAAACTTCAAAGACAACAGAAAACGAATCTCGTGGCTCAAAAACCAGACAATTATTAGGAATGAAAGGCGCGGCACCAGGTGAAAAATCAATCTGGAAAATTCGCCTCCAATTGATGAAACCGATCACTTGGATTCCTCTAATTTGGGGCGTAGTCTGCGGTGCAGCTTCTTCCGGTAGCTTCACCTGGTCTTTAGAAGACATCCTCAAAGCCGCAACTTGTATGTTGCTTTCTGGTCCTTTGCTCACAGGTTATACTCAAACCTTAAATGATTTCTACGACAAAGAAATCGATGCAATTAATGAACCTTACCGACCGATTCCTTCAGGGGCAATTTCGATTCCCCAAGTAGTCACGCAAATTTTAGTATTGCTATTTGCTGGTTTTGGTATTGCTTATTTTCTCGATCGATGGGCAGGTCATAGTTTTCCGACAATTACCTGTACTGCCATCGGCGGTGCATTTTTAGCTTATATTTACTCCGCCCCACCAATAAAACTGAAAAAAAATGGTTGGCTAGGTAACTACGCCCTCGGTGCAAGTTATATCGCCCTTCCTTGGTGGGCAGGTCACGCCCTTTTTGGCGATTTAAACTGGACGATCGCCATTCTCACTTTATTTTATAGTCTCGCTGGACTGGGTATTGCGGTGGTGAATGACTTCAAAAGTGTAGAAGGCGATCGGCAATTAGGGCTAAAATCTCTCCCAGTTATGTTTGGCGTTACTACCGCCGCTTGGATTTGCGTTTTAACGATCGATTTGTTTCAAGCAGGAATTGCGGGTTACTTGGTCAGCATTCACCAAAATCTTTATGCAGCGATTCTCATGCTATTAGTAATTCCGCAAATCACGTTCCAAGATATGTATTTCCTGCGCGATCCCTTAGAAAATGACGTGAAATATCAAGCTAGCGCCCAACCTTTCCTCGTTTTGGGAATGTTAGTTACTGGTTTAGCATTAGGACACGCCGGAATTTAATTAGTAGTTTTGTGGTGGGCATTGCCCACCTAATTTAAGTTACTTTCATTCTCCTAGAAGTAAATGCTAACCCAATTACCGAAAAGGAAATCTTGTTTACGCGATCGCAGTTTTTCCAGAGATTACCTTCCCCAAAAAAGCAGCAAGAATCTTACAAAATTATCCTTAGCCACTCAAACCACCTTTCTCCAGTAAAGGTTGTAGCGTCAAAGTAATTCCATCCCCTAACTTAACTGCAAAAACTTGATAAAGTTTGTTTTGATAGGAAAATTTTTGCTGAAAAGTTTTTCCAGTTTTTATAACCTTAATAAATCCTTCTAGCCAATCTAAATTATTAGCCTTAAAAAAATCAAGGCAACTTTTTTGTGTCATTAACTGACTACTCGTTAAATTAAAGCATTCAGCAAAAGCTGGATTAACTAACAAACAACGAAAATCAGTAATTTCAGCATCAACAGGACTACGAATAGCTTCAAAAGCTGCTATACCATGATAGCTATAATTGAGAATGCTGGCAAGAATAGAACGAGATTGATAAAGGATTTCGATAGTTTGTTGATGTTGTTTGATTTCAGCTTCGAGTTGAATTCTTTGTTTCCGGAGAGTAATTTGACAAGAAACTCTGGCTAAAACTTCTTGAAGCTCAAAAGGTTTAGTAATATAGTCACTTCCTCCTAGTTCAAAAGCTTTAATTTTATCTATTGGTTCATTTAAAGCACTAATAAAAATAACGGGTATTAAAGCCGTTTTAGCTTGCTTTTTGAGAATTTTGCAGACTTCATATCCATTAAGATTAGGCATAAGAATGTCTAACAAAATCAAATCAGGTAAAATCTTTTCAAGAGAGCGTAAAGCTATATTACCGCCATTGGCGCTGCGAACTTGATAACCATTTTCTTTTAGTAATTTTGAGAGAATTTGCAAATTTTCTACTTGGTCATCAACAAGTAAAATTGACCCTTTATCGAGCTGACTTTCTTCTTCTTCTTCCTCTTCAAAAAAAGGTGGAGTAATTTCTTCTTCAGAAATAATTTTGCAAATTAAGTAGTGAAACTGTGATTTAGTAATCTTCTGTTGAAATACTTTCGATAAAGTTTTCCAGAGAGAAGCAGCCGAATTTCTGACATAGCCACTGCTCAAATATAAAGATTCGCCAATTTCTTCATAGGAAGATTCTTCCCAAGCACCCTTTAAAATTGTTTCTTCTTGTAAACTTAAATGGTTATTTGTTTGCAAATAAACTTTTTTTTGGACAAATTCTAAGGCTTCTTCAAAGGTGATTTTTTCCTTTTCCATAAGACTTTTGATTTTTCTTTGATGCTCTCTAAAAATCTTGTTGATACTATTTGCTTCTGTAAAAATACCGATCGGCAAGGGTGTGTTTCCTACTTTTTCAGTGAATACTCGGAAAAAGAAAATATTTTCCTGAAATTAGACCGTAAAAAATGACAAAAGTGATTAATAAAACCCAAGATAGATGACAAATATGACAAATTTAGAGAAATGAACTGGGTACTCTATAAGTAGAGGTTTAATTTTCACTTGTTTTGAGGCAGTCTCCATGACTTCTAGTGTTTTTCTCGACTCCCAAATTCTAGATTATCAGCAACTTGCAGAAAACGTTACTCCCAATAGCGAGTTTGTCATCTTCGACACCACCCAAGATGGCGTAGCCCAGATTACCCAGGTTTTGACGGCGCGGAGTAACTTAAGAAGGTATTCAGATTGTCTCTCATGGTAACGAAGGATGGTTACTTTTGGGAAGACAGCATTTAAACTTCAACATAGAAAATATCGCCCTAAAATCTGTTTAATTAAGAGTAAAAATTATGGAAATCATTAATCCAAACTTGAATATAGACAGTAATTTTTTGTCTTCCTTAAATAGAATCAATACCGCCCTAAACGGCAGCGAGCAAACCGACACAATTACTGGAGGAATTAACCGAGGTCAAGACAATGTATATAGATTCCTCAAAGGTGAAGGGTTACACTTGCCAAGCTCTGGAACAACAAGCTACTCTTTAGAACTAATATTTAAATTTGATGAAACTAACGGCTATCGTAAAATACTCGATTTTGCAGGCAGAACTCAAGATACAGGATTATATGTATATAACCAACAAATAAGATTTTATAACGTTAGTGGTGCTACAGGCGGAACTGTCAATTCTGGTGAATATAACCATCTCATCTTAACCCGTTCCAACGATAACACCGTAGTAGCTTATTTGAATGGTCAACAAATTTTTTCATTTAATGACAGCAGTAATCTCGCCGTTATTAATGCCAGTGACGGATTAAATATTTTTATAGAAGACACACTTCAAGGAACTGAACAATCAGCCGGACATTTAGATCTATTAAGTTTTTGGTCAAGTAACACTTTATCATCTACACAAACTTTACATCGCTATAACTCACTGCAAGATTCCTCTATTGCTCCTAGTGTAAATATTACTTCAGATCGAAGTGAATTAAATAGTGGAGAAACCGCAACAATAACCTTTACTTTCTCGAAAGAAATTACCGATTTCGATCTTAATGATATCACCGTAACAGGCGGAACAATTTCCAACTTAACTGGGATTGGAGGTACAATTACCGCATCAGGAGAAAATGCCCTAGCTGGAGAGGGAAAAGAAGAAGCATTCGATCGAAATTCAAATACGAAATGGTTGACTTTTAGCAACACAGGCTGGTTACAATATGAATTTGAAACTCCAGCAGTCGTAACAGACTATCATTTAACCTCCGCCAATGACGAACCAGCAAGAGATCCGAAAGATTGGCAATTACAAGGTTCTAATGATGGCGTAAATTTTGTCAATCTAGAGAGTCAAACTAATCAGAATTTTGACACCAGACTAGAAACAAAAAGCTTCCATATTCCTAGTACTAATCAACAAGCGTATCAATATTATCGCTTAAATATAACTGCAAATCATGGTCTAGATTCATACGGTGATGCAACTCTTCAGTTAGCAGAATTACAATTAGAATATGATAGCATCTACACCGCCACATTTACTCCAGAAGAAGATAGCCAAACCACAGCCAATATTCAAGTAGGAAGCGATTATTTTGACCTCTCAGGAAATCCAGGAACGTCTCAGAGTATCACCATTGACATCGACACAGACGAAATAGACGAGACAGCACCAACTCTGACAATAACGTCAGATAAGAGTGAATTAAGCAGTGGAGAAACCGCAACAATAACCTTTACTTTCTCCGAAGAAGTTAGCGAATTTGACAGTAGCGATATCACCGTAACTGGGGGCACATTAGGAACAGTTTCAACCAGCGATAATCAAATCTACACCGCCACATTTACTCCAGAAGAAAATAGCAAAATTACTGGAACTATTCAAGTAGGAAGCGATTATTTTGACCTCTTAGGAAATCCAGGAACGTCTCAGAGTATCACCATTGACATCGACACAGACGAGACAGCACCTACTTTAGTCATCACTTCAGATAAGAGTGAATTAAGCAGTGGAGAAACCGCAACAATAACCTTTACTTTTTCTGAAAAAATTACCGATTTCGATCTTAATGACATCACGGTAACAGGCGGAACAATTTCCAACTTAACTGGTGGGATTGGAGGTACAATTACCGCATCAGGAGAAAACGCCTCTCAAGAGGGAAAAGAAGAAGCCTTCGATCAAAGTTCAAGCACCAAATGGTTGACTTTTAGCAACACAGGCTGGTTACAATATGAATTTGATAGTCCAGTAGTCGTAACCGACTATAATTTAACCTCCGCCAATGACGAACCATCAAGAGATCCGAAAGATTGGCAATTACAAGGTTCTAATGACGGAGTAAGTTTTGTTAATCTAGAGAGTCAAACTAATCAGAATTTTGACACGAGACTAGAGACAAAAAGCTACAATATTCCTAGTGCTAATCAACAAGCATATAAATATTATCGCTTAAATATAACTGCAAATCATGGTCTAGATTCATACGATAATTCAATTCTTCAGTTAGCAGAATTAGAATTAGTATATGATAGCATTTACACGGCGACATTTACCCCAGAAGAAGATAGCAAAATTACTGGAACTGTTGAAGTAGCAGGGACTTACAGGGATTTATCAGGTAACACAGGAACAAGTATCACGTTCAATGATTTGAGTATTGATACCAGAAATCCCCAACTAACTATTAATCCGATTAGTGAGAATGATAGCCTCAACTTAAGAGAATCTTCTCAAGATTTAATTATTTCAGGTACGGCTATAGCTTTGGATGGAGAAATAGTTACAGTTAACCTTAATGGTAAAGAATATACTAGCGAGGTTATCGACGATCGCTGGACTGTTGTGATTCCAGTTGAAGATGTTGAGATTATAACTGAAACAGACAAACAAGTTTTTCAAGTAAATGCAGAAGTTGGCTTGGGTTCAGTTAATTTAACTCAATTCAAAAATCTCGAAGTATCTAAAAATCCTCCAGTTTTCAATCCCACTAATCCTCAGTTACCAACTATTACTGAAGATGAAACTACTCATCAAGGTAAAAAAATCTCTGAATTGCTCGATACAGAAAACTTAGGTATAGTAATCATTGAAGCTAATAATAATAATGGAAGTTGGCAATATACTTTATATGATTCTGAACCTTTTGCATTTACTATAAATGATGATGGTTCACAAACTCCTATTTTTCCTGGTTGGAGAGATTTACCTTTAATATCAGAAGAACAAGGACTTTTGTTAGGAGCAAATCATCGCTTGCGCTTTGTTCCTAACCAGGAAAATGGTGGTGAAGCTAGCTTAAGATATCGTGCTTGGGATCGATTTGGTTTAGGAGAACCAGGAGAACAAGTTGATGCGCGAATTGACAATGAAAATACTAATTTTTCTCCTGAAACTGACACGATTGAGATTGAGATAACTTCTGTTAATGATGCTCCTCAACTGAAGCTAGATGTAGACTTAGAAACGATCGAGGAAAATGATATTGCTCCCGAAAATGGTAGAAATCTCAGTGAAGTTTTTGGGATAGCGATCGCCGATCCTGATAATGGTTCTTCCTTGGAAGGATTTGCTGTAGTTGGCTTCGGTGCAGTTGGTCAAGAAATGGACAGTAGTCAGGGAAAATGGCAATACAGTTTAGATGGGCTGAATTGGCTAGATATCAATCTTCGAGATATTGACCGTAAACCAACAGAAATTGATAATAAGCAGGAATTAAGTTACGAAATTTATAATTTACAGAATGAAATTAGGCAGTTAAATAATAATTATTATGGCAGGAGCAGTGATTTTAATTGGCAGGATAAACTGAGGAAGTTAATTGAAAATAATGTTGCCGATCGCGAATTTATTGACGGCTTTGTGGAAAATACTGTCGGTACAAGTTATTTAAGAAAAACAGAATATGTTTACAATCCGTATTTAGGTCGATCTTATGAAGAAACAAGATATGTAGAAGTAACGCAAGTTGACGAATACAAATTCAACAACTATTTATACAACCAGCTCGCAGATTTACTGGAAGCAGGAACAATATCGCAGAAGTTTCTTGATGAGTTAAAAGCTTTAGAAGTCTTTAATGACCAAACCTATAATCGGCTCTCCAATTTAGCGGGAGAATATTACGATCGCTCTCACAAAGAAGCTCTGGCTCTGAATCCTTTTACACAAATACGTTTCTTACCCGCAAATAACTTTACTGGCAAACCTTTACAAATGCTAGTAACAGTGTTGGATAACAGTTATACGGGTGGATTTACCTCTGCTCAAGGGGAGAAAACGATTGACATTAACCAATGGAAACCAACCAGCTATTTTGCTTTTGAACCTAGTGCTGTTGGAGTTGAGGTAGTTAATGTTAATGATGCTCCTAGCTTCGATAATGTTGGAGAATTAGCCGCTATTAACGAAGATTCTCTAGCGGCAGAAATTGTCGGTGAAACGATCGCCAATCTCTTCAGTGATAAATTTGTGGATGCCGATCCAGGAGATACTTTATCCGGAATTTTAATTGTCTCCAATCCGAACAACTCAGAGCAGGGTGAATGGCAGTATTCGACAGATGACGGTAGGAATTGGTTAAAAGTTGGGACAGTCGATGATCTGGAAAATGCTCTGGCTTTAGATATCTTCACAAAAATTCGCTTTGTTCCAGTGAGTAATTTTTCTGGTGCAGTGGATGGTTTAGAGGTGCGAGCTTTAGACTCAACCTATGACGAAGGCTTCACCCAAGGTAGCGATCGCTACTTTATCGATTCTCGCTTAAACGGAAATGAATCCGCGATCGCTGGGGAAACTCAACTTCTACAGACGACAATTAAACCCCAAAACGATCGTCCAGTGCTACAAACTACGAACAACAAATCATTAACTGCGATTACTGAAGACGATCTTGATAACTTAGGAACCCGCGTCGGTGATTTAATTGCCAATAAAATTAAAGATGCAGATATCAACGATCCCCAAGGAATTGCGATTACCTCCGCAAATAACCAAAATGGACAATGGCAATATCGTCTCTCAAGCACTTCTACTTGGCGAAATATTGGTACCGTTTCCGACAATTCTTCCCTTCGTTTGAGTGAAAACGCTTACATTCGTTTCTTACCAGATGGGAAAAATGGCACTACTACTACTCTTAAATATCGAGCCTATGTTTCCTCTGACACCGATCGATTGTCCGGAACTAAATCCACTAATTTAACTCAGGAACAAAGCTTAAGAGATGCTGTTTCCGAAGCCGAACAAACTGTCACTCTCAAAGTAAATTCACTCAACGATCCACCTCGTTTAGCTAACAGTAAAACTCTCGCAACACCGGCAAACTGGCGTAATCCTGCTGGACAAACATTAGAAAGTCTTTTTGCTAGTCAATTTAGCGATCTTGATTTAGGTGCGAGCTTTAAAGGAATAGTTGTTAGCGATAATTTTGCTCAAACTCTACAAGGATCGTGGCAATATTCTGTTGATAACGGCTCAAATTGGATTGATATTATTGCTAATCCTGAAAGGAGTTTAGTTTTATCCCGTCAAACTAAGATCAGATTTTTACCTCTGCTCTCATTCACAGGGACGCCAGGAAACCTGAAAATCAGAGCATTGGATAATACTTATACAGGTGAATTTAGCCAAACTGATCGTCAAATTTATCTCGATACTACTAATTTAGAGCCAACTTCTCCTGTCTCTGATTCGGTAGATTTAAGCAGTGGTTATGTACCTAGACAAGCAGTCGATCTTTTAGGTACAAATAATAGCGATATCTTAAATAACGTAGGTGGCAAATCTGTCTCTGCTCTTGCTGGAAATGATACCCTACGTTATCAACCAACCTCCAGCTTCACTACAATCGATGGTGGCACTGGCTCAGATGTGCTAGAAATTAATGATAACTGGGAAAACTATGAAGTAAAATTTGAACACAACCGAATTACAATTAAACATAAAAGCACTCAACAGACGCGGATAGTTGCAAATAATGTTGAGAAAATTAAATTTAACGACCATGAAATTACTGGTTTACGTTATGAACTTAAGCTACTCAACAATGCAGCCGAAGAAATTTATCAAGACAAAGATCAACTTTCAGCCAATAAATCTATTAGGTTATTACCAAGTAACTCTCGCTTAAAAGCTGGAGATGTTTTCACCTCTCCCAATGGGGAATATTCTCTCAGCTTACAAAATGGAGTTTTAGTATTCTCTAGTGCAGAAAAACAAATTTGGTCTTCTGGTTTAGATTTAGGTGCGACAGAAGTTCGCTTGGAAACAAATGGTTACTTAGTTTTCTACGATCGCGAGGGTGATACCGTCTCAAAAATCTTTACAGGTGGAGGAGAAAAAGGTCAATTATTTATCAGTAATGAAGGGGTTTTTGGAGTTAGCGATCGCCAAGGCAAAATTACTCATTTATTCCCACAAATTTTGGAACTTGGAGAGACAATTACTTCGCCTTCAGGTAAATATGAATTTGGCGTTACTAGCTTATTTGGTTCGATAATTTTCTACCTAAGCAATCTAGAAAATAATCAGTTGCAATGGGGCAAGATAATTGCCAGTGATACGAGCAATGAAAACACGAAAATTCGCGCAGCACTTAAAGCTTCGGGAGAGTTAGTTGTTGAGCGTTTAGAAAGAGTACCTCAACCAGAAAATTCGATTCCCAAATTAGAAACGGAAACTCTCTGGAGTAGTAAAATTGCTTCTGGTAATACTAGCTTAGGTCTTCCTAGCTTGATTGTGACAGATACAGGTAATTTTGGTATT
Organism: Oscillatoria salina IIICB1; assembly: GCF_020144665.1. Taxonomy (NCBI): domain Bacteria; kingdom Bacillati; phylum Cyanobacteriota; class Cyanophyceae; order Oscillatoriales; family Oscillatoriaceae; genus Oscillatoria; species Oscillatoria salina. The sequence goes on from NZ_JAAHBQ010000001.1 coordinate 26,771, forward strand.
TGGCGACCAGATGTAGCTAAATACTTTAGTATTCCAGAATCAATAGAAGCAACCTTTAGTAACCTAGATTTAGAGCAAGTTTCTCTTCCTTTCACTAAAGCCGTCGGACCAAATAACGTATTTTATTCGACAACTACTCATAAAGCTGGGAGTTATCGAGCAGAAATTAACTTCCATTTAGCAGATGATAAAACTTCCGGAGCTATTAATCCTAATGAGATTATAGATTGGCAAGTTATTCTCTATAACTCTAACAATGAAAGTTATATTCTGACTCCTGAGAATGCCACTCTAACTTATGGTTTTCTCGATGAAGATACAGATTTTGATGATAACGGTAACATAGTCAGAACTAAAAATTTAATTACTGATGGTCTTGTTATCGAAAATAATCGAATCTATATACAACAAAGAGGCTACTCTGGCAGTAGTTTTGAAGAACCCCAAATTGAGTTTAAATCTAACGATGGTAAATACGGCTTTTTACTGGGGATAACTAGCTGGTTTAATGCAACGGCTGAACGCAAAATTACTTTCAATGGTAGTAGTCAAACAACTCAATTACCAAAAATTAATAATAGCCGAGACGATAATCAGGTATATTTCACTTCTCAGCGCAGTTCTCAAAGCTTAGATATTTTAGATGTGGGAGAAACCCTCAAAGCTGGAGAATATGAACTCAAGTTGACAGAAGAAAAATTGCAATTATCTAATTCTCAAGGAGAAGTATGGAGTTACAATCCTGCGGTTAATAGTATAGGTAAGGCTCGCACTTATACGACAAATTTAAGTAGTTCTGGTATTATCTCTCCAAATCGCGAATATCAAGTTTATTTAGATGCTGAAGGAGATTTAGTAATTGGGAAAGGCGATCGCAACCGTTATACTTTCCGCAAAGAAACTAATAAATATACTGCCGAAGGTTGGTTAGAAATCCCTATTGCTCAAGTTTCAGGCATTTTTGGTGTAGATTTACCTCTAGATTGGAAGGTTAAGTTAATTAATAAATCTACTGGTCAGTTTTTTGAGTTAACCCCTAGCAATGCCAAACTTTCGACAACTACTGATTGGCCATTTGGTAATAGCGATCGCTTCTTAGAAATTGTTGACAATGGCAAAAATATTAATTTTAAACCTGAGTTTGGCGGCAGAGCATTAAACTGGAAAGCAAACAATGGTAATTATGAACTTAATTTAAACGACACAGGTACTTTTTGGAATGATTTAGATATCGCGATTAAATATGCGGGAGTGACAGATACCAAAAACGCTCAACCTTCAGACTTTGCTACTTTAGACCCTAATTTTGAACCTTATAACATTGTCGAAACAACAAGACTGTGGAATGAAGGAGAATACCAACAATCAACTCAACTGGTTGTAGAAAATGGCGATTTAGTAGTTAAAGATGCTCAAGATCGAACTTTAGCTACCTTAAAAGAAACTGAAGGTTCAGAAGTTTATTTTGCTCTTGATGATGATGGTAAATTAGAACTTCTCCAAAAATCTGCTACAGGTTATATTTCTGATGTCACGATCGCTCCAGATACAGGTAAATTAGTTCTCCCGAAAAGCGATCGCCAACGTTTTGTCTTTAGTCAAGAAGTGAACGATCATCTAGCAGAAGGTTGGTTTGAGATTCCTATCGTCCGAACTTCTGGCGCTATTTCTCAAGCAGAAATTCTTGATTGGGATATTAAGATCGTCGATAAATCTGACTTTAGTTACTTTACTCTTACACCGAAAAATTCTGATTTCACGGGTAATAATTTAGCTATTTTCGATAATGGGACAAACGTTAAGCTAACTAAAGGCAATGCTATTAGTTGGAGATCTAATAATGGTAATTATGAATTTTATTTCCACTTTACTGATAATTTTTTCGCCGATAAGGACGTAAACATTAATGTCAAGTATGCAGGACAAGACAGTGTAGCTTCCTATGATGCTAATTATTTCCAGGAAAATCTTGATTTAGGAACTAAACTTAGTTTAACGGATTCGGGAGTAACTAATTTAGTTCAAATCTCGAAATTAAACTATATTTCTGATAGTTTAATTGAGCAATTTTATGCGCCAGAAGCTACTAAGAAAATTAGTAAAGTAGATTTAGATTCCTTTGGTAATCTAGTTTTCTTTAATCAAGATGGCAACAAACTTAGCCTAATTGAATCGGGGAATGATGAAAAAGGCGCTTTTGCTCTCGCTCTAGATCAATATGGTAATGTTAGCGTTGTTAATGCTTATCGAAATACGCTCACTAAACCTTTACATAAAGGTACAGAAGAAAATAGCTTGCTCCTAATGCCTGACTCAGAAATTTCTGACTCAGAAATATCCCAATTAACTGTTACTTCTCCTCGAACAGTATGGGATAAAAATCAAGTAGGAAAAGTACAAATTAAACTGTATGAAAATTGGGAGAGTGGGAAAACTGAATACTTTACTGATGAGCCTGTTAAAGTTGCTTATGAAATTCTCCTCCGTAGTGAAAATCCTTTACCTTTAACTGCCCAAGTTAAAGATATTAATTATCTGGGTGCAACTGCTGCGGAAGTTAATAGTAATACTGATGCTAATCGTTCTGGGATCGCAATTACTCAATTGCAAAAGTTTGATCGAGGTATTTGGCAGTATTCTCCTGATGGGAAAACTTGGAGAAATATTGGTAATGTATCTGATAGCAATGCGTTATTTTTAGGAGCAGATAGTTATCTGCGGTTTGTGCCGGAATCTAATGAATATTATCCATCTAATCTCAGTTTTCGTTATAAACTTTGGAGAGAAAACGCAAGTTTAGTAGGTAAATATGGTAGTTTAAATTCGGCAAATGTAGCTGATGAATATCAACAAGGAGCGATCGCGGATGAAGGTTTCCTCACCAACAAACTGAGATTCCGCCGAATCAACCCAGAAAATGGCGAAGCGCGAGACAACAACAATAATCTTTTGGAATATGCGATCGCCAATGTGGTAGTCATACCTAGCGGCTCAAGTACAGCCGAGATCGATATTTTACCGCTAGTAGATACCATTCAAGAACAGGTGCAAACCGTCGATGTTCGCATTAAATCTATAGACTGGGTAAATCAGGGAGATACTTTAGTCAGTGGCTATCTGTATCAAGAAGGAGATATTAATCAAGAATATGTTCTTTTACCTGTAGATGATAGTGGCGATCGCCTTCAGATAACGATCGCTGATTCTGGCTTGTTTGATGCAGGTTTACAGATTACTGATGAGTACGGTTTCCCAGTCAAAGGAGAATTGAAACTCAACCATCAAGAAGGGGAACCGACAGTATTTTACATTGCTCTCACCAGTCGTCCCGCTCATGATGTGGAAGTTAAAGTCAACAATAATTTAACTTTAACCTTCAGTAGCGATCGCGATACTTGGGATCGACCTCAAAAAGTTACACTCACTAACCAGAAAGCCGGAAGCACAACGAATATTACTGTCGCATCTTTAGATCCATTCTATGATGCTCTTGGTTCAAACATTATTAAATTAGTCGATACTTCTCGAGTCTTACAAGTAGCCGAACCCGTATCTCTGCGTCTCGGAAAAGATGTAGCTTTGCAACTACCGGATAACTTAGAACTGCAAGGCAACTATGCAATCCAATTTTGGCTGAAACCAGAATCTCCTGACGGCGTAATTCTGCGTAGTGACTCAGGAGAATTACGCTTAGAAAATGGCATTTTCAAAGGTACAGAACGTTGGAATTTTGTTAGTTCAGAAGCCACGCAACTATCTCTAAATAAATGGAACAAAATCGCTCTCATTGAAGACAACCAAAATCTGATTCTTTATCTCAATGGTGAAAAAGTTTCTGATGGTAAAGTTTCAAACAGAGTTTATGAGTTAAATTATGAAACTGACAGCTATCAAGCTGTAGGAACCATGAGAATTGATGCTAGTCGTCTCTCTGGAGGGATTTTAGCTCAAGAAATTCTCAGTTGGGAAATCACTTTAGCTCACAAAGCAACGGGTAACAAAATCGAGCTTAACTCGAATAATGCACGCTTAATTTATGGTAATAATAGTTTACAACTTACAGGCGATCGCTTAGTTCTCAATACTGCTATTCCTTATGTTTCAGTTGAGTGGCGCAGTCAAGATAATCAAAATCGTTTCGCCTTCGGTAAAACTAGCAGTTTTAGTTCCGCTAGCAACAATCTTCTGATTAAATATCAAGGCAATAGTCAAACTAAAACTATTGCTGATAATACAGTCTTTACCACCAGAATAACTGAAGACAATAGCGGCGTTGTTGACCCGCTTCAAGTCGAGCAATTTGGTGATTTATCCAATCGAGGAATTACAGGTTATTTAAGCCGAGTCGAATTTTGGGATAACCTGAAACCCTTTAATTCTGCCTATTTAGCTACTTTAGCAGCACGGTATAACCTCGATGAAGGTAGTGGCGAAATAGCTAATAATCAGGGAACCAGCACCAGCTTAGAAGATGCCCAAATTCTGATTGCTAAATCCTCACTAAGTGAAGCAATTTGGCAAGCAGGTTTTTCTCCAGCGGAACGAGAATACTTGAGTATTTTAAGTGAGGAAGAAAAACAATTTTTATTAGTAGACCGCAATAACGATCTGCCAACTGTTAATGTTAATGTACCGGAAAATTCTCAACAAGTAGAAGAAGGAACCAACACGACTGCGGTATTTGCAATTACCTTAGATAAGCCAGCCCCAGAGGGAGGAATTTTTGTTCCTTATGTTTTGCGTAACCCGCAAGTAATTTCAACGCTAACTGAATCCACTTTAGTCACCTCGGAAGCTAAATGGGCGATCGCGCAAGCTAGTGGTTCGATTCAGCTAGAATTTGCTCCTGAGACTAACTACATTGTCACTAGCTATCAAATTACCGCTAATAGTAGCGATCGTTCTCAGGATGTTACCAGTTGGCGTTTACTAGGTTCTCAAGATGGCATTAACTATACTGAATTAGATACTCGCACTCAAGAAACTTTTGCCGATCGCAATGCAGTTAATACCTATCAAATCAGCGAAAATAATACCGCCTATCGTTTCTATTTACTCGAAGCTACAGACAATAATGGTGGTAGCCAAATTCAATTAGGAAACTTACAGCTATTTAGTTTCAATAATCCAGAGACGAATTTACCAACAGAAATTACTCAGCAACCTTATAACGTCAGAATTGCCAATAACTTGTTGAGTGAAAATTCGACCAGTGAATGGACTAAGCCAGATGTAACTATTGCTAACGTTAACTCCACCTCTCAAGCCCAATTAAATAGTAATAGTAGCGAACCTTTACAGCAACAACAACTTGCCCTTGGTCAGGATATTAGCATCAAATTAGGTGAAACAATTTTCTCAGGAATTTATATTCCAGAAGGATCTCGCCAAGGACAAATTACTTTGCGATCGCTAGATGATAACCGCGCGGAAAGAAATCAAAAATACGAGTTACAAATTATTGGCGATGGCGACCCAGAAGCTACAAGATTTAAAGCTGGTGGAGAACAATTAGGAGAATTGATTGTTCGCGATGCTGACCGCAAAGGAGTAGAACTTTTAACACTCGACCGAGACTATCAATATAACGCCGAATTAGACCAACTAATATTAGTAGACAGTTTGGTGACTGCTGAGTCAGTTTTTACCAGCGAAAAATCTACTCCTAGCTTAGAAATTCGCTTTAGTCCCGATGTCCAACTGTGGCAAGAATTACAACTGAAAAATATCGAAATTCGTCTTTCCGGTCAAGAAGAATTAGGTTTAACTGAAGGAAATCAAATCTTAGATGACCTCGACAGTTTCGCAATTTTAAATATTAGGGCAGATTATGCAGGTAAAAATATTACTGGCACGTTAGTATTAACCGATCTTAACGACCAAGTAACTACTCAACCTTTTAGCCTCGAACTAAATCCTAGCCAAGAATTAGCCGATTATAACCTACTGAGGTCGGCAATAATTGACTCTAGCGATACAGTTTCATCTCGGCAAGACAACTTTGATTTAGGTCGTCTACTGACCACAGCTACAGGAGATAATCTACCCTTAAGAAGTCACTTGAAAACTTGGGATAGTTATCTTTATGTGCGCCTCAAATCAGCACCTCAAAACCCAGATAGCCAAATAGTCATTGACTTGCAAGCTTCTCAAGGTTTAGGAGGTACTCAAGAAATAGAATTATCTACTCAGCAAATTACTTTTGCCGCTAAGAATTGGCAGCAACCAGTCTTAGTAGGAGTACGAGGTATTAACGATATCTATGCCGATCCCGCTCAACAAGGTGTAATTACGGCGGAACTAAATCAAGATTTGACTACCGATACCGCTTATTTGTTAGGTTATGAAAGTGCCGCAGTTGATTACCTCAACTTAGCTAATCCGGAGACAATTCGCGATTTTACCGATATAGATTTAGATGCTCTCGCTAACGAAAATGACAGCGAACCTTTATCAAGTTTAAGAGTTAAATGGAATCCTAGTCCGACTTATACAAGAGTAATTGAAGAAGGAAACAAAGCTAATATTATTCTCGAAGCTGCCGCCGCTACTGGTATTCTTAAAGGTCGAGTGGCTTTGGGAATTACTAATCCTCAAAGTGTCTTACGTTTGGATGGAGAAAAAGATTACCTGAGTCTGAATAAACCTTTGCAATTAGGGGAAACATATTCTTTACAATTCCATTTACGTTTAAAAGAATCCGAGCAAATTAATCGGATGCTGCTAGCATCTCAGGATGATAATCTGCAAGTTTGGATTAACGAACAACGTCGATTAGAAGTTAGGATTAAAACGACTCAAGGTGAGACAAAAATAGTTGCTAGTAGTTTAGCTATACCTTTGGATGAAAGCCGTTTAACGATCGCCGTTGCGGAAAAGAGTTTAGTTCTCTATCTGAATGGAATTAACGTCGGGACGATCGCTTTAGCTACCCAAGAAAGTTTTAGTCCAGTTAAACTCACTCATTTCTTCGGATCTCCAGCGATAACGGACGATAATCCTGAAAATATCGAGAGTGAATTTTCTCTTCAACCCTATGGAGGTTTAGCTTACGGAATTCGAGTTTGGGATCGAGCGATCGCGGCTGAAACTGAGTTAGCTTCTTGGGCTAGTTCTATACCAGAAAACTTACCAATTAGCAATAGTAATTTAGTTGCTAACTTTGAGTTGAATAAATCAAATCGTTTAGATTTCTTCAACAGTGTCACGACCAATCCTTTACAACTCTCAGTTACAACTCCCATCGAAGTTTTTGACTATGCTACCCCCAGTCCCTCTGGTTTAGTTTCTTCTCGACTATACGATAATTTATTGACCTTAAATTACAACGTCGAAGGTGTAGAAATAGCAGAAAGTTTCCAGGGAGTACGTTTCGGGACTCGTTTCTTCTTCCTAACTCCCGTCGCCGATAACTGGTCAGAATTAGAAGCGATCGCGCAACGTTATGGTGGTTCTTTAGCAGTTATTGATACACCTGAGTTAAATAATTTCCTGGCTGAAAATTTAGCTGACCAAGAAAATGTGGCGATTGGTTTACGTGCTGATGGAAATTGGATTAGTGGCGGTAGAATTGATGAATTGGCTTATCGTTGGCAAAATTCTCTGGAATTAGAAGATACTTTAGAAACTGCTACTCAACCAGGTTATGTTTTATCTGCACAAGGAAATTGGGAATTAGCTGGAACCGAACAAATTAAAGGAATTGTCGAAATTGCTTTACCCAGTCCCACGGAGATTTTAGCAGGGAAAAATTTAGTTGAGGAAGAAGCTTTACCAGAAAAAGATTTCCAACTACCTTTAGGAACTTTATATAAAGGAGGAAAAGCGAATCAATTCCCGCTTTCAGGTAATCGTTACATTGGCGATCGCGTGGCGATCGCGGCGGCTGATTTCAACAACGACTCACAACCAGACCTCCTCGTCTTTTCCGAGAAAAATGGCGGACAATTATTCCTCAATAACTCTACCCTGACCGAGATTCAATTCCAACGCGATCGAGAAGCTTTAATTAACCTCAAAAATATTCAACCTGCCCTCAATGGTCGCGAATTTCAGTTAATCGATCTCAATGAGGATAGTTTAGTCGATTTAGTTTGGAATGATGGCGAAAAAATTGTTTGGCTTGAAAATCAATTGAGCAATAATCAAGCTTTTGGTACAGAAACGCAACCAGTAACTTTAATTGATAACACGGTTGCTCCAGGAATTGATTTTACTCAAGCTAATTTTGAGCTTATTGTTGAAAATAATCTCACGTCCCTTTTAGTTACCGATCGCGGCTCAATTCGTCTGTTCCAACCGGAAAGTAATTTAACCAGTAATTGGCAAGAAATTCAGGGAAATCAAAATCCTTTCAGCGAATTAATTTTACCAGCAGATTTAGAACTGAGTTTGAGGAGTGTCGATAGCGATCGCGACGGACTTCTCGATCTTTACGTCTTCGCCCGCAGTAACGATTTAACAGCAATTGATTCGGGATTTATCCGCTATTTCGAGCAAACTGAAGAGGGAACTTATCAAGACCGCACCTTTAGCGACGAACTTACCAAACGTCTCCCAGCGATCGGTAATTTAGAATCTATAGCCTTCTTAGATAATCAAAATCAAGGCTTAGATGCAGTCACCCTCAGTTACAATGTCGGTCGTTATGAATTTGGTCGCTTACAAGACATTAACGACCAACTAACCTTTGATTTTACCGGAGCAAATTCAGAAGCAGATTTAAGCCAAATTCTGGAAGTTTATAGCATTGATGACCAAATCGCCGAAGGTGACGAACGTCTGACACTGCGACTGTTAGCAACAGAAGATTTCGCCTTGGGAGAAGAAGTCGAACGCACAGTCGATCTGATTATTAGCGATAACGACGAATCCGGAATCAATGTCGAATGGTACAGTGGCGATCGCGCTTCAGCCCAAACTTTAGTCAGTCACAATCGCGATCGCGAAATCACTCAACTCGACCTACGCGAAGGTATCGACAATGGTGGTTTCTTCACCGTTTCTCTCGCTTCTCAACCAAGTAAAAACGTCACAGTCAACACTGTCAGCAGCAACAGCGAAACCTTCCGTCTAGAAAGAATTTATCCGTTTAAAATTAACTTCGCCTTAGACGGAACCCTCGAAATTAGTTCTCGTTTACCCAACTCCGGAGACGATTATCTCCTCAAATTCCGTTCCGATCTCATTGCTAGCGTCACTGACAACAACGACGGCGTTTATCAAGTGCTTCTCAAACCCGAAGTCACCGCACAACTCAAAGCAGAATTAGACACTCTGATTGCACATGAGCGAATTTTCCAATTAATTACTGACAATGGCATTGATTTAATCGATCTCTCTGAATCTGAGAAATTATTGGCAGCTTTGGGTTATATATTTCTACCCGAATTTCAACAATTTCTCCAAGAAACCGTCCTCAATCAAGGTAGCAGCGTTGAAATTCTCCAAAGTGTCACCGCCATTCAAGACATCTTCGAGCAAATTCGGATTGACGTAGAAACCAACGACCCCACCTATCGCATCGGCGGTTCTCTCAACGCCAATCAACTTTTCAGCGAACGTATCACCACCGTTAGTTCCGACAACTTAGCCTTTAACTTTACCACCCTGAATTGGGAACAAAAAATCTTTGTCAGACCAGTAGCGACTGAAGACCTCAGCGACAACACCGAACAAACATCTCCCAATCTTCTCATCTCCACCAGCAGCTTAGATAACCAGTACAACGCCCTCGATCTCTTGAAAGTTCCCGTACAAATTGCTGACAACGATCGAGCCGAAGTAATTATCAACAACTTTCAAGATATTCGCGAAGGTGTAGATGGTCAATTTGAAGTAACCCTCGCCAGTCAACCCAATGGCGAAGTAACCATTACCTTAACTCCAGAAAATATCCGGGGTCTAACTCCTAACGCAGCGACAGGTTTACCAAGTCATAGTTACACGCTCATCGAAGAAACCATGACTTGGCAACAAGCCCAACAAAGAGCCTGGGAATTAGGCGGTCACTTAGTCAGTATCAACTCCCAAGCCGAACAAGATTTCTTAGTGGAAAACTTCGGCAGCCAAGTAACTGAAGGTTTCTGGATTGGTCTTCATCGTCAGAACTGGCTTCAGTGGGATAACGGCGAAACAGTTGACTATGGTTACTGGCAACAAGGAGAACCATCATTTACTGATTACAACGAACATTTTGCTTATGTCAATGCCCAAGATAATTTTACTTGGCATGATGGAAACTCGGAACTAAGCTTGCCTTTTATTGTCGAACTCGATGACCCCGATCGCCAAGATTTATCCCTCAACAATAAATATTTTGGTCAGACTATTGAGCTTACCTTCGACGAAACTAACTGGAATTTACCCCAACAAGTCACCGTCAGACCCCAAGATAATCCCTACTATGAAGGATCTCGCGAAAGCTTTGTTTATTTCGATGTCGCTTCCACAGATCCGAGTTACGACCAATTTGCCGTTGACCCAGTTTCAGTGCAAATTCGCGACAATGACGTTCCGGTAGCCAAAACCTTTACCGTTTTGGATGCGGCTGAACCTGGACAAATTGGTTTCTTTGGTTTGAAATTAGATACAGACCAAGTGCGCGATCGCCAAGGATTAAAGATTTACTATCGCGTTAAAGGTATTCCCTACACAATTCAAGACCAATTAGGCAATAGTTTTGATTACGACACTAACTTGGGAGAAGATTTTCAAAGTTACGTTGATTTAACACCCAGTGGTGAAAATTACGTGACGATCGCTCCCGGACAAGATTTAGGCAACGTCGTCATTTTCCCCATTGATGACTTTATCGCTGAAGGAGTCCCAGACCAACGTATCGAAGAAATTACCAAAAATCAGCTATCTCAACTCAATTTGTTTGCTAATTTTCCTCTCGATACTTTTACGCTGTCAACAGGAGACAAACGCTCGACAATTAATGGAGATTCTTTAGAATTAAACCGAGAGGGAGAACTGTTAATTAATGGGGTGAAGCGCGATGAAGGGATCTTTAAAGTACAGTTTGAACGCAATCAAGGATCTCCCCTGCTGAAAGTTTATAAAACGGATAATCCCGAAAAATCGGATAATGGTAGTGCCGAACCGAGACGATTTGAACAAGTTATTCTCGAATTATTACCTGACCCGAATGTAGCCGAACCTAGCTATCGTCTAACCGATTTTAATACCAGTGCTAGCGTCAGAATTTGGGATGACGATAAAGTCGGTTTCCGCTTTATTCTTCCTGGCGATCGCGCCAATACTGACCCCGACCAAAAAGGAGAACTTAAGGTTGTTGAAAGTGCCGACCTCAGCGATATTCAACAAACTTCTGGGGCTTCCTTCCTCGTGCGTCCTCTTTCCGATCCTGACGATAAATATATTCATCTGCGTTTTTCGCCTCAATGGAAAGATCATCTTAAACACGAATTCAAATTCCAACTCAAAGAACAGCCTAATTTGCTAGCTGGAGAAGCAGAATTTAGGATCAATTTAGCTCTGGGCGATCTTAATCAAGAGAAATTAGTTATTCCCCAAGCAATTATCGATAACTTGCGAGAAGCTGGTGAAATAGTTGACCCAATTTTCGAGAATGGGCAAATTAAAGGTATTAGCATTACCAGAACCAAAGATAACTGGGCAAAACCTTTTTCTTTCGTTTTAACCCCAGAAGACGAACAAGGAATCGTCACTGAAGAACGTTATTTACAACGTCAGTCAGGAAGTTCTCGTTTTACAACTTATGCTCAATTTTTAACCAGTGTTTTAGAACAAACCAAAGAAGTTCTGATTTCCTACACCGATAAAATCGATACAGTCGAGATTAGCGATCCTAGCGATCGCAACCAGGGAACCGCAGTTGATATTACCACCGCTTTGCCCATTCAAGGAATTTATCAACCGGGAACCAGACTCGATCGCGGTGAAGCTTGGTTATCAGAAGACCGCCGCGTAGCGCTGAGTTTAGAAGCCAGTAGCGCTAATGAAACTAAGTTAGTGCTTAATCATCTCCGTACCGAACCGAATAGTCAAGGTTTTTATCAAGTAGAAAAGTCAGAAGTTTTGCGAACGGTAGCAGGAGATAAAAGTTTCCTCAGCTTTAAACCTGATGGTCGTTTGGTACTAATTGAAAGTAAAAATGTCACCGAAACGATTAAATTTAATCAATTCGACGATCGCATCCAAAGTCTCGACTCTTTAGTTAATAGCGAAGTCTTGAGTCAATTTGCACCCCTTGAGTCTTTCTCTTTCAACCGCTATAACTACCAAGGAAGCAAAACCACTCTCAGTAAAGGCGAACAACTGAGATTAGTAGGAAACGTCAGCGACTCCCAACAATTTGAATTTGAACTAGACATTGCCGGAAACTTATCAGTACGTCGCGGACAAACCCTGAAAGCGATCGCTACCAACGTCAGTCAAGTTAACTTCAGTAGTAGTGGCGTTAGCGTCATCCGAGAAAGCATCAAAGAAGCTTGGAGTCCCCAACCAACTTACGATAACTTCGACGCTACCTACTTCGCCGTGCAAAATAACGGTGAAATAGCCCTCTACACTCAGGGCGGCGAAAAACCCTATCAAAAACAACTAGCCGGAGTTCAAGAGGAAATGGTCGCCGCCGATCCTCGCGCTGTAGTCTTTACGCAAAAATTACCCGATGTCCCCGTCGTATTTCAGAACGACGATGCGAACAATCCGCGCTTAGACGGCGCTTACTTTGACACCTCAAATTGGTCGCGCTATCAAAAGATTACCGTTGCCGCAGCATCAGACGAATTAATTGATATAGCGCGATCGCTAAAAGTCAATCTTAATGTCGAAGGCGAACCACTCTACGCCGTTAAATTTGACAACGCCGAATCTCCCCTCGTTCTCACAATTGACGACCCCCACTTCGAGAAAAACACCATTATTAGCTCTTTTGCTGAACCACTAGGAGATAACGAACAAGTCCTCAATCAAGCAGAAATTCCCCTAATTGGCGATGCTTCCGGAAAATTACCCAACTTTAGTGAAGCCTTTGGGCAAAAATTCAAAGAATCCTTAGAGAAAAACGAAAAAATTGACGCTAGTAATGTCACTGCTGCGGTTACTCAAGCCTTAGTTGCTTCCTTTGGTGGCGGAGAACTAAACCAACTCGGAAAAGAAGGTTTATTTGGCGTTCAGGGACTTTCTGTCAACGCCGACTGGCAATTTGGAACCCTACTACTCAACGTCACCTTTCAGAAAAACTTCCTCCCCTTTGTCACTGAATTAGGAGCAGATTTAGGATTACCTGAATTCGGCTTAGAACTAGATGGTCAACTCAAAGGTTATTTAGGCGGAAAAATTAGTCTCAGCCCCGCCATCAGAATTACTAACCCCAGTATTACAGCCAAGAATCCCGAAAACAAAACTGTTCAAACAGGAGCAGAAGAACCGAGTCGTTGGCAACAAATCACCCAAACAATTAAAAACGCCTTAAACGGACCAGAATACGACCTCGAAGTTACCGAAGAAACCGGAAAACAAGGAGTTCTAAACCGATTCCAACTCAATACCTCAGAAGACGAAAACGGCAACCCAGCCACAGGCTTAGAATTATATCTCAACCTCGATTTTGAAGAGTTAGGACTACAATCTACTCTCTTTCCTCTCCAACTTAACGCCAGCCAAAAATCCATCGAAGAATTTGTCCTCGGTTCTGACGGCGATGAAATTATTATCGAATTAAAAGACAATCTCCTCAATCAAATTGGTAACGCCGATCTCGTAGTCAGAGGATTGCGTTACACCGGAGAACCAGAAAACCGCAGTAACGCCAAAGATTGGGATTATCAACAAATTTCTCTCAGTAACCCCGGACAAATTAACGTCGAGGGAATTATCACAATTCCCAATGCCACAATTAAATCTCAAGGTGAAATTCGGCTACCCTTACGCCCGAAAACTGCCTACAATATCGACAAAATTGAGTTATATCTCGGCGATTCTAGCAATAGTCAATCGACACCCCAATTGCTAGAAAGTATTCTCATTCCATCTAGCATTCTTAACGGTAGTTCTACCACTGCTGAATTACCCAGCTATGAAATAACCCGAATTTCCACTCAAACCAATAATTTCCTCGGTTTTGTTCCCCTGGATAATGGTAACGAACAATTTGAGCGTTTCAATGAACAATATGGCTTCCTCAACGAATTAGCAAAAAATCCCTCCGATGCCAGTAAATTTGTTGGTGCTAGCGATGCGGTACTATCAGAATTAACCGCCGGAGATGACTACAACGAAGCCCGATTAGAATTAGCTGTTCCCATTACTAAACCCAAAGAAACTAATCTGCGTTTTTATCGTAAATATCCCTTTGACATCAAAATTGACGACGTTACCGAGCGAACTTACTCTACCAGTGACCTTAGTAGCATCTCTTTAAACTTTAATAAACACAAACAAGTTAATCTTTCTCTGGCTCTGGATGACATTGTTGACAATAGCGAATTGCAAGACTTTTATGTCGAAATGGTTTATCTTCCCTCCTTTGCAGCGAAAGATTTACCTAACTCCGACAAAGTTGAGCAAGGGAAAACAGACGAAGAAAAAATTTATACTCTCCTCCAACAAGATACCTTTGGTACACCAACAACAATCTATAACGTAGGCTATACCACACCTCAAGTTAACCCAGAAGAAAGTGAAAACCAACCTTGGAATAAACAATTACCTCTGCATACCAAAATCATCAATTCTCAAGATGTTAATACAGGTAAACCTGTTTCTAATTCCGCTTTAGTTGATAGCGCTACTCACTTAATTCGACTAGCAGATCTCAATGGTTTAGTTCTTAATCTCGACTCCAGCGAATTTCTCAAATCCAAGAGCGGTAATGACGCGATCGTTAATAATCCTTCTCACTTTGATGATTTCGTCATCCGCATCATTAAAAAAATTGATGAAAATACAGCTTTAATTGGCAAAGAAGGAGATCGATTAGGTACAAAAATTCTTTCCGGACGTGCTAATCCTAACGATCCTAATAGTCCAGTTTATAACAACGGACCGTTTGAAGTTCTTTATGAAATTCGTCCTTTTGGTAGTTTCAAGAAAGTTAATCTTGTCAAAGATTATATCAGAGTTAATGTTGATAATCCAGATACCCAAGGCGAATACCGAATTATTCCTCTCTATGATGTAGATGATTTTAATATCGAACAAAATAGTGATGGAAGTTTTAAATCTGTCAGCGCCAAAAATGCCGATCGATCTAAATTAACCGACAAATTACTGCACATTGTTTCACCCCCGACAATTCCTACCCTCGTCTTTGAAAATGCTCAACCTGACTTAATTAAAATTGTCGGACCCGACGGGAAACCCCAAACAAATTCTTTGGGAACTCCCTTAGATTTTGTCCATCTACCTACAGCCAATTTCTGGGTACGCGAACAAAATAACAACGGTACCTTAAAATTAAACCTCGATGAATATTATATTGCTGCCGATGGCGAACCTTTGCGGAAAGCTTTAGTACCCTTTAGTCAGCTTACGAATACTGCTCAAATTCAACCTCGTGTTACTGGACAATTTGCGACTGCTTTTGATGTTACAACTGGATTTCCTGCTGATTTGCCGACTCCTTCGTTAGAATTTGACTTAGGTTTATTCGGCTATGTCAACAAAAACTTAATTAATCGAGAAACTAACGTTAAACCTGATGGTAAAGCTTTTGCTGTAGGAGTTAATGATTTGAGTTTAAATCTCGGCACTTTTGTCACAGATTTACTCAAACCAGTGATTGATTCAGTAGATGAAATTTTTGTCAATACTGGTGTTTACCAAGTAATTGATTTATTAGATACTGACACCCAATTTCTTGAATCAATTGGGATTGCCGGTTTATTTGACACCAATAAAGACGATAAAGTTTCTGTTTTAGAGTTATTAGAGGCTGGTAATAATTTAGGTGCTGCCCTTAGTTCTTTGCAAAAAGGAAAACAAGTTGCTCCTTCTCAGTTGATTTCCACAATCGTTAAGTTTGCCGATTTAGTTAAACAGTTTCGAGAAGTTGCTAATAATGAAGGCTTAGAAGAGTTAATAGTTGGTCTTTACGATCAATACACCAAAGCTTTTGGTGATGTTGCCCAAAAGCCTAATACTAGCGGGCAAAATCCCACTACTACAGAAGCAAATACTAGCGCTATTGATACTAATGACAAAACTCTCCAACGCCAAAATGCTTTGGATTTAGATGAGTCTAGTAATCAATCAGGTAACAGTGATAATGCTAAGATAACTGACCAAGCACCAGCGCAAAAAGGTTTGTTTGAAAAACTAGCCAATATTGGTTTATCGATTCCAGTTTTAGACGATCCTTTGTTGGTGTTAGATTTGATTTTTGGCGAAGATATTGACCTGGTTAAGTTCAAACCTTTCCCGCAAAAACAACAGTATTTCTTACATACAGAATTAAAGAAAGGACTTCCCGAACCTTTGGATTTTCTTTCGGTGGGTGTTGAAGGCAATTTACTTGCTGGTGTCGATCTTAGCTTTGGGTTTGATACTTATGGATTACGTCAATTTGAAACCGGAGAACATGGCGATAATTTCCTCAAATTGCTGGATAGTTTCTATCTCCAAGATTGGACAGATAGTAGTTATGGTAGTGGAAATATTGTTGATAAACCAGAATTGTTTTTGAATTTAGAAGCAGGAGCTAAAGGCGAAGCTAGTCTAAAAGTATTCGGTATAGAAGTAGCTTCTGGAGAAATTGGTGGAGGTTTAGGAGCTTCTCTGAATCTAGATTTAGATGAGTTTGGCGAGCATAAAGAAGAACGCAACCAAGACGCTGATGGCAAGATTCGCATTTCTGATTGGCAGAAACAAGGAGCGAATATCTTTGATTTTTACGGCGATTTGTATGTTTACTTTAAGGCTGTAGCTGAAGCATTTGGGATTACTTTACTTAATGAAAAATGGAAGTATCCTTTCTATGAATTCCGCTTGAGCAATAGTGTCGATATTGCAGGTAAGTCAACTCAAGCTTATATTGAAGGTGCGACAATTTTCTTTGACCGCAATTTTAACCTCAGCTTAGATGAGGATGAACCTTTTACTCTCACTAAAGCTGATGGCTCTTACGATCTTAATCTCAATCCGGTAGAATATGACCTTGATGGAGATGGAGAATTAACGATCGCTGATGGTCAAGTAGTTTCTCTCGGTGGTTTGGATACGGAAAGTAATCTTCCCATCACTGCACCAATGATTTCTGAACCTACCGCGACAATTACTTCACCGCTAACGACTTTGGGGGTTACTCTTTCGCTTCGAGAAGGTGGTAGCACTGAGTCGAGACTCAATCAAGTTAAAGAAATTTTTGGTATTCCCGCAGAAGTCGATCTTAACAGTTTTGATGCGATCGCGGCAGCTAAATCGGGCGATCCTCTTGGTTTAATTGTCTATCAAGCTCATGTTGTTGTCGATAGTCTGCTCACTAACCTTACCAATATCTCTGCACTCTATTCTCAGAGCGATGACGATTCTACACTTTTTGCTCAAACTTTACAATCAATCGCTACTGTACTCAATCAAACGGTTGTCAATCAAGAGCAAACTCTTCAGGAACGTTTGCTTACTCTGACAGCACAAATTATTGAGCAACATCTCCAAGAACAAATCTTACCTTCACTAGAAAATTCTGACCAAATATCAACAATTACATCTCAGTTTAATTGGCTTGCTACTCAACTGCAAAATATCTATCAAAAGCTAGTTAAAAATCCTGATGAGTTGTTAGCTTTGTCAACAGATGAGGTTTTAGCTAGCTTCAATGACATCACATCTTTTAAATCTCTCCTAAAATCTGATTTACCTTCTAATATTAACCTGATCGAACAAAGCCTCATCACTCTTGAAGAGGCAACTGCTCAGATCGATGATTTGCTTACAGATGATACAGTTACTAACACCCCACCTGTAGCAGTAGATGACAATTTCACCGTTAATGAAGATAGCACAAACAACATCTTAGAAGTCTTAAATAATGACAGCGATGCTGACTCAGACACCCTGACAATTACGGCTGTAACTGAAGGTAATAACGGTGGAGAAATTGCCATCAGCAATGACAATCAAACCTTAATTTACACCCCAGCAGCTAACTTCAACGGTACCGAAACCTTCACCTACACAATTGATGATGGTAGCGGCACAACTGCCCAAGCATCAGTAGAAATTACCGTTACTCCTGAATTAACAACCAACACCCCACCTGTAGCAGTAGATGACAATTTCACCGTCAATGAAGATAGCACAAACAACATCTTAGAAGTCTTAAATAATGACAGCGATCCTGACTCAGACACCCTGACAATCACGGCTGTAACTGAAGGTAATAACGGTGGAGAAATTACCATCAGTAACGACAATCAAACCTTAATTTACACCCCAGCAGCTAACTTCAACGGTACCGAAACCTTCACCTACACAATTGATGATGGTAGCGGCACAACTGCCCAAGCATCAGTAGAAATTACCGTCAATAATCTTCCCGATACACCAACATTAAAAGAAGAAGCAACTTCCGGTATTTTCACCCTCGAAGACTTACCAGCAGATTTGTTCTTCTCCTTAAACAGTAATAATCAATTCACCCAAGTAAGCGAAATTGGAGTCTTTACTGTTGACAACGAACAAGGAACCATTAATAATCTTTCTCTCGGAACATCTGGTTATCAAGAAGCTGCATTAGAAAACTCGAAAGTTATTTTCTCAATGTTGCCAGATTCTCATCTACCTAATGGCTTAACTTTGGCAGATATTGAGCGAATTTTACCTTTAGATGAAGATACCAGTTTCGGTTTCTATCTGCTGAAAGAAAATAGCACTCAAGCTGTTTTTAAAGAGATGCAGGAAAATGGCAATAGCGATGAGGAAATTATCCTTTCTAACTCTTCATTATTCCAAACAGAAGTTCAAACCGACGGTAGTTGGATTCTTAGCTGGACAGATGAATTGAACGCCATGACGGTTGATTTGCAAGTGCAACAACAACAACCAATCACAATTGGTACTCAATTGCAAAACGAGCAAGGTTTAGAGGTAATTGATTTATCCGGTGAAAGTAATTCTTTAACAGTAGAAGTTACTATTCACCGCGAAGCAGCAGTGGATAATATAGTTAGCTTGTATAAAGTTCAAGCTGATGGTAGTGTTACTGACCCTCTGACAGGTGAAACAATTACTGCAACTTCAGAAAATCAATCTCGTTATATTCGTGCAGCTTTAGCTAATCGAGTGGAAGGGTTAGATATTTCTAGTAGTAATCAAACTGAAACTATTCTTTCTGGGGAGTTAGAAGCTGGGGAAATTTATGCACCGATGATTATTTTTGACCCAGCAAAACAGGTTAATGCTAATTTAGCTAATCCCGATATTTGGTTGGAAGATGTTGAGGTTTATTTCCCGTGGATGGAAGTTAATTCTGATGGTTACGACCACATTCGTTTATTAGGAGATAATCATTTTGGTTTTGAAGATTTACCTGCTGGTGGAGATCGCGATTTTAATGATTTAATTGTTAAAGTTGATTTGTCACCAGTTGACTAGATATCCGCTCAATTTTTTCCTAAATCGCGACTTTCAGACGCCTTCATAATTTGCTTGTAAGCAACAATGGTTTGACGCGCGATCGCGTCCCAGCTATATTTCTCGATAACTAGTTTTTTCGCTTTCATTCCCCTTTCTTGTCGAGAATCAACTTCCTCTATAGCACTTTTTATTGTCTTTGTCAAGGAATCAATATTACATTTTGTTACCCAACCAGCCTCAGCTTCTTGTACTTCTTGCCAAATATGCACCTGGTCGGAGATTACCACCGGAGTTGCCGCCGCCATCGCCTCAGCCACGGCAATTCCGAAATTTTCGTAATAAGAAGGCAAAACAAACAAATCGGCGTCCTGAAGCAAACCTAGCTTCTTTTCGCCAGTAACAAAACCTGTAATTGTTGTCCAATTTGCTAATTGTGAAGCTTTAATTTGTTCGCGAATTTTCCTTTCGTAATCTGGATTTTGTGGGTTTCCCCCCGCTAACACAAAATGAAAATCAACACCTTCTCTTAACAACCTTTCTAAAGCAGGAATTAATAAATCTAAACCCTTTTTCGGGTCAAGGCGAGACATATACAAAATTAACGGTTTTTCCGCCGCAATTCCTAACTGCTTGCGCGTAGTTCCTAACTCTGGTAAATTAGGCGGTAATTCCACACCCAAAGGAATTACTAAATCCCGCGTTTGTGCGCCAAAACGTTCCGAAATTTGCCTTTCTTGTTCGCTAGTAAAATGAACCGCAGCCGCATTAGCTAAATTAGGTTTTTCTAACA
Organism: Oscillatoria salina IIICB1; assembly: GCF_020144665.1. Taxonomy (NCBI): domain Bacteria; kingdom Bacillati; phylum Cyanobacteriota; class Cyanophyceae; order Oscillatoriales; family Oscillatoriaceae; genus Oscillatoria; species Oscillatoria salina. The sequence continues at coordinate 47,130 of NZ_JAAHBQ010000001.1, forward strand.
ATTGACCGTAAATTTGCTTTAACTGACGTTTCTTTTGTAAATCGGCTGGGTCAAGAGTACCCAAAGGACGCATTATATAAGGTAACTTTTTGATTCTTGCCACGGTTGCCGCCGCCGTACTTATCGGCGAAAATAAAGCATGAATATGGGCAAGATTGTAAGCTTTAGCATTATTAGCTAACCAGCCTAACAAATCGAGAGAAAACTTATAGCGACGGAAAGGAGAACAACGGAAATAAATAATTTTATATCCATCTTGGGAAAGCGGTTGCTGAAGCGGTACATCTAAAGGAGGTTGTCCCGCATCGCCATTAGAATTAGTAGTTAGTAGCGTCACCTCGACACCTTCAGCAGCTAAGGCTTTTGATAGTCCCAATACCATTTGACTCGGACCGCCATAAACCAGAGAAACTGAAGGAACAATTTGTAAAACACGCATTTTAATTAGCTAAAATAAACAATTTTTGTAGGAGATTATTTTGACTCCAATAACTCCTGGTAAAATTCTAACTGTTGTTTTGCCAAAGCTTGATTCGTATATTGTGCCATTACTTTTTGATAACCCAATTCTGCTAATTTTTCCCTTAATTCTGGCTGGGATAATAGCGACTTGAGACAATTTGCTAGCGCCTCTGCATCTGCCTCTGGAAAGATTAAACCAGCCTCACCAATCACGTTCGGAATTTCGCCAGAGTCAGAACCAATGACAGGTACTTTACAAGCCATTGCTTCGATTAAAACATGACCGAATTGTTCTTTCCATCCCGCCGCAGTTAAGGTTTTAAATTTGTAGGTAGTTTCTGAGGGTAAGACGAGGACATTCATCAAGTTGATATAGCGAGGAACTTCATCGTGAGGGACGCTTTCGACTAAAATTAGTCGGTCTTTTATTCCTGCTTCTTTAGCTGTAGCGAGAATGGTTGCTTTTAAATCTCCTCTTCCTAATAAAAGCAATTTCCAGTTTAATTCTTTTAAAGTAGTTAAAGCTTTTAGTAGCGTGAGAATGCCTTTTTCTTCAACAAAGCGTCCGACAAAACCAATGATAAAATCGTCCTGTGTAATTCCTAATTGAGAAGCTAATTCTGGTTGAGGACGAGGGGCAAATAATTGTTGATCTACGCCTAACTGAGGCATGATTTTGGCTTTTCCTTGATAGCCATGTTCTCGCAATACTTCTAAGCCATCTTGATTGCCGATAATTAAGCCGTCAGTGTTGTTTAAGTTATAAGCTTCTAGCCAATTAATGGGAAATTTAGATGTGTAAGGTAAATTCCACCAAGTAAAGAAGACATTTTTGGCTTTTAAATTTAGCAATTTATTCAGGGTAATTAATTGGGCATAACTCAAGGCTTTGGCGCCTTGTTCTGCTTGAACAATTTGCGGTTTGAATTGACGCAATAAGCTAATTAAGTCAGCGCCAAATGTAAGTAAGCCTTGATTATTTTCACTAAAATTACTTACGGGAACTATACGAAAATTGCCTTCAGTTTGGGGTTTGGTTTCAATAATTTTATTTTGGACGCCACCAGGTCGCCAGCGTTTTGGGACAACTATTGTCACCTCAAGCTTTGGGTTAAAATTAGCTAATTTTTTCAGCTTTTCGCAGTTGAGGTCAACGATATAAGTATGACTAGCAACAAGAATTTTCATGACTATTTCGTGGTTAAACATTCACTTTAGTTGCTGTGTTTGGGGTAGTTATTTCTGTGTCTTGACGAGTGTAAACTTGTCCGTCATCCCAAAGAGATTTAATTCGGGTATTCACAGCATTGAGGAAACCCAAACTGTAGAAAATTCCGCGAGTAATAATTTTGATTGGGGAACCGCTTTTATTGCAGGGAGGATTACCTAAAACGTGACAATCAAAAAGTTTTGCATAAAGGCGCAATTGTTGAGAGAAAGTCAGATTTTTTAGCGCCATGAGGAAATGATTGTGATAAAAGGTAAACTGATATTGTAGCGATCGCGTATCGATATCGTGACAGCCGCCAGTCATTTCTCCCAAATGAACTAAATTCGCTTCGGGGTCATACCAAACGTGATAGCCTGTTTTCCGCAATCTTAAGCAAAAATCTGACTCTTCGCGAACAGCCGAACCGCGAAATCTTTCATCAAACCAAACCCCATGCTGGGTAAAAATCTCCTTACGGTAAGACATATTACAACCTCGCGCCGAAATTACACGCTGCGGCTTGACCGTATGCACCAAATCGAGATAATACCAAGCAATACCTGGGTCCATCGCTTCCGGTGGTAAATCTTCAATTTGGAACTTATTTCCAGAGTCAGCCAATTTCATGCGGTCAAAAACTCGTCCCGCTACCGCACCAACTTCTTTGCGGACATAATGACGAGCATGAGAGTGCAGATAACCTGACGGCAATTGAACATCATCATCAATAAACAGAATAACCTCACCGCGCGATCGCCGCACGCCATAATTTCTCGCCCCAGGTAAACTCGCCCAATTCACGCGAAACCAGCTAATTTTCCCACTATTCGCCAGTTCTGCTAAGAATTTCTCTGTTTCTGGTTCGTGATTAGCTGTTTGGTCTACCACTAACACTTCAAAATCAGGGTAGTCTTGCTGAAGTAGATCGCAAATGCTGTCTCTTAGCGCCGCTTCCCGTCCGTAAGTTGGAATAATTACCGAAATTGCAGGCAAATTCATAACGAGATTAAATGTAGATTATCTAAATTTCTACTGACAAAAAATAACCTAATAACCGAGCAATTGCTGAACTTTAATTTCTGCTCCTAATTTATTTTACTCCTAACGACGAGAACTTCTTGACAAACTACGCCGCCCATTTTTTTTACCTGCTTTAGTTTCTAACTCTGGATTTTCTTGTGCTGCTTTCAGTTTGGCTTCTTGTTCTTGCTTATCTATTTCCGGCAATTTATAAATTACCCCAGCGAAAAACCAGTAATAAACTGCTACTGGGTCTGTATCTAAAGGATACCAGTAAGGGAAATAACTAATAATCAAAAGAAACACCCAATAAGAAGAAGCGAAACTGCGTAAAGTCTTTTCCTTGATGCTCTGGCGAGACTGAAAAGCAACTACCATTAAATGAGTCACAAAAATCAAAAAACCTAGCAAACCAAACCAGCCCATTTCATAAAGAATTTTCGGGTGAAAAGTTTCTACTAAAACAGTTTTACCAAAAATGCGCGTGGAATTTGTCGCTGTTCCTAATCCTCTCCCAAAGATTCCTTCTTGTTCCTTAATTGCCCAACCAAATTGTTCTTCAATAAATTTGGTCGGAGGAGAAGCTTGCCAGCGAGTAACAAAACTATCAATTCTTTCTTGTACCACTGTGGGGTTACTTACCATGACCCCAAATAGCAAAATTCCTAAGCCAATCCCAATCGGCAAAAAGCGTTTTAAATTAGTGATTTGTCCGGTTAGAATTAGTAAAAATACTGTCACCACTGGCACTAAGGCAAGAGCAATTCTTTGTCCCGAAATAACCGCATTAATAAATACTAATGCCATGCCAACCAAACCAGTAATTCGCCAGACATTTTTCGGGTCGCAAAAAGCTACGGTAAAAGTCAGGGCGCTATTAGGAATTAGAAACCAAGCCCAGTGCCAAGGAGAGGGTAAAGTTCCTGGCAAACGAATTTGGTTTTCGGAAGGGCTAAAAGTTAAAGAACCACCAACAAAACATTTGGCTTCAATACTAGCTGTAAACAGGTCAACTCCTGTGGCATTGCGCGTTCCTTCACATCTGCCACTATCAAGCATCCAATACTGAACTATTCCTAACAAACAGCAAATAATTGCTAGTATCAAATGTAGGCGAGCGAGAAAAAGTAACTGCTTTTTATTTTCAATTAAATAATAAGCGCAGAAAATGAGAGGAACGTAACCAAGCAAGACTTTTAAGCCGAGAATTCCTTGGGGAAAAGGATTTCCTTTGGCTTCACCAGAAAGTTGTAAGGGTAGGTTAACTAAAAATAGTGTCAGCAGCGAAAAACCCAGGAGAAGCCACAGGGTAGTAAGCAGCTTTTTCGGCACCATAAAAGGTTGCTTTTTTTGCTTACATTCTTGCATTAATCCCAGCATAGCGGGAATGAAAAAAGCATCTTTTGCTAGAGAAAAAATAGCATTCCCGCCCATAATTTGGTACTGAACTGTACCAGAAAAAGGTAAATAAATGAGGAAAAACCATAGTGCTTGGCGGGGATAAACATAGGATAAAACTAAACAAGGAATTCCGGCTGCTATAGCTGCGCCAATGAGAGGTTTGACGGCAAAAGCTAAAGGTAAACCAACAGCAATACCAAAAAAAAGAGAACCACTAACTAAACTAATTAGCTTTTTTCGCGTCTCTTGCGCTTGCCGTTTTTTAGCTAGCTGTTCTTTGAGACTGAGAGGTGGTTGCTCTGATTGTTTTTTTCCTTTTTGAGATTTTTTCTTTTTTTTAGATTTGAGCATAGAAGCTTGTTTAAGCTGTCCTTCCTCTCGATTGTGGCACAAGAATTGTTAAGCTTTTGGAAAAATGGGGCAACCACGGGGGGTTGCCCCTACTACAATTAACCGACGAGGTGGGTTTGGACTGCGCTGACGAGTTTGGTAGTCCAATAGTTAGCAACTTCGACTTCAGCCGCTTCTACCATGACGCGGATGACGGGTTCGGTTCCAGAGGCGCGGACTAAGATGCGTCCTTGGTTTCCCATTGCTGTTTCAGCTTGCGCGATCGCCTTTTGCAATTCTAGACATTCTTGCCAGTTACGGCGGGTTTCTCTGTCTTCGACGCGCACGTTTCGCAACAATTGAGGATAAGGTGTAAAGCTTTCGGCTACTAAGTCGGCGAGGGAAACTCCTGACTGGCGGACTAAACAAGCTAAATGTAATGCGGTTTGAATGCCATCTCCGGTGATGCTGTAGTGATGACAGAGAATGTGTCCTGACTGTTCGCCTCCTAGTTTCGCACCTGTACTGCACATTTGGGCGTGAACGTGGCGATCGCCGACTGGAGTTCGGATCATTTTACCACCACGCTCTTGCCATGCTCGCTCAAAACCTAAATTTGCCATCACGGTCGCAATAATTAAATTCTCTGGCAGTTTTCCGGCGGCTTGCAAGCTCTGACCCCAAAAATAAAGAATGTAGTCGCCGTCAATCACATTGCCACAACTATCGACTGCCATTGCGCGATCGGCATCGCCATCAAAAGCAAAACCTAAATCGGCTGAATACAGCTTGACAGCCTCTTTCAGCACATCTAAGTGCGTCGAGCCACAATTGACATTAATTTGATTTCCATCGGGTTCTTCGTGCAAACAGATGACTTCTGCGCCCAAAGCTTGGAAGAGCTGCGGCGCTAACCGAGCAGAAGCTCCCCAAGCCAGATCTAGGACAATTTTCATACCCTGCAAATTTACATCCACGGGGAGCGATCGCTGCAAAAAGTTCGCATAATCTTGCACTAACAACTGTCTTTGATAAGACTTACCCCACTTCAGTGCCGAATTAGTCGAATCTTCCCTTCCTCTGATTCCTGCTTCAATTTCTTGTTGTAAAGCTAGTTCTAGCTTTGTGCCATCACTGCCAAAAATCTTAATCCCATTATCTTCTGGCGGGTTGTGGCTAGCGGAAATCATAATTCCTCCCACCGCATCCGTAATGCTAGTCAGATACGCTACACAAGGAGTCGGACATAATCCCAAATTCCAAACTTCTAAGCCTGCTGAAGTCAAACCAGCCGCTAAAGCATTAGCCAACATATCGCTAGAATTCCGCGAATCTTGCCCTAAAATCATCGGACCTAACTGGGGAGCCTTAGCTTGCAACACCTTACCAGCCCAAAAACCCACTTGCAATGCCAAAGGCGCATTCAGTAACTCTCCCGCCTTACCACGAATACCATCAGTACCAAACAACGCCGACTTCGGTAAAGCCGTCAAATAACTCAAAGGAGTCGCTTTTACGGATGCAGTTTGACGCAAAACATCTACACGAGTGACCTCCTGAGTCCGGATAGGAGATTTAACCATAACTTAAATATTCCTCACACAACACACTCACAGTGGAGGATAACATTTTCAGCCGAATTTGTTCTCCCCAGTGTGATTAATAGCCTTTATCTATTTTTAGCCGCAAATTTCACTTTACTCCGGACTAGAGATCTTAAGAGTTATATACTTGGTTGCGAAACTGGGCTACTTGTTTTCGCCTTGCGTCCAAAGGGAGAATCTTGATATTTGCTCGGCTAATAACCCAAGTTTTCCTTTTCAGAAAACTTTAGCCACCTTTATATCACTGGCTGGACTTCGCACCATCAATTAACCATTGATTAGTATTTTCATCCCAAACTAACCGAAATCTTACTAAATTAGGATTCGAGACCCTCCCCGATTTCAGATAATAACGTAAACGAGCATCTACTTCAGCAACTTCTACTCCTTCATTTACTAATCTGACATCTTCTATATCAACGAAATCTACTGTTGTCCACCAACCTGTATAAGATTGATAGCCTTGAGGATGAACTTGGCTATTGTTTTGAAAATTAGTTGTAAATTTACTCCAACTTGTTTGATAATCCTCTTGATTAATAATTGCATAATAGTCTTGTAATGCCTGTTTGGGTGACGGTTTAGCTAAGGATTTAGCAGGATTTCCCGTGTTAGGATTATTCGGTTGATTAACTAGAGGATTATTGGGATTTGCGGTATTTACATTGCTAGAATTATCTGGTGGTGTCGTCAAAGTGTCACGATCGCTATTAGTGGAAGAAGTAACATGAGAAGAATTAGTAGGGGCAGGAGAATTTTCTGTTGAAGAAATTACCGTATTCGGTTCGGGATCGCGTGTCAAAGCATAACCGATAACTACGGAAGCACCAATAATCCCTCCAGCAATCAAACTACCGAAAAGTAAACTATTATTTTGATTATTAGAAACAGGCAGTTGAACTGGCGAAACTGGTTGAGCTTGTTGCTGTCTTCCGGCTGGGGAGACGACTAAAGTTTCTTCGGTTTCAGGTACGGGTGAAGCTAGGGGAATTGTCGGTGCTATTGGTGTTACTGGGATTGGCGACTGTAATGCTTGGAGCATAGCTTGGGCGCTAGGGTAGCGATCGCGCGGATGTGACATCACTGCTTTAGTTAAAATGTTAGCCAAAATTTGGCTTACTTGGGGCGCAAATTGTTGCCATAATACCTCTCCCGTATGAGGATCGCTAGTTAACTGCTGAGGAGTTTTTCCTGTTAGTAAATAAATGGCGGTTAAGCCTAAACTAAACAGATCGCTGGAATATAAAGGTCGTCCGGCTGCTTGTTCGGAAGGCATAAATCCTGGTGTCCCAACTACAATCGAAGCGGTACTATTTCCTTGGGAATTTACTACTGTTCCCATTGCTTCTTTCACTGCCCCAAAATCAATTAAAACAGGCAAGCTATCGGAGGAACGAATAATAATATTCTCTGGCTTAATATCTCGATGAACAATTTTTTTACTATGAACATAACCAAGAACTGGTAAAATTTTAACTAAAATATCTTTAACGACATTTTCACTCAAATTACCCTGATTTTGCACCAATTTAGTTAGGGTTTCTCCGGCAATATATTCCTGAACTAAATAAAATTGTCCGCCTTCGGAAAAATAAGCAAAAAGATCGGGGATTTGCGAATTCCCGCGACCAAGTTCTTCTAAAATGGCAGCTTCTCTGGCAAAACGTTCTTGAATCAACTGATACATTTGGGGATTATTACTTATCGGTTTCAGTTGTTTGATAACACAACGACGACGCGAAGGCATATAAGTGTCTTCAGCGAGGAAAGTTTCGCCAAAGCCACCACTGCCTAAAGTGTTAATTATTTGATAGCGATTGTTTAAAATTGTAGTCATAATTAAAAATTATTTTTGTCAAGTAAACTAAATGATTCTTAATATTTTGGGAAAACCTGAAGATTGTTACTTAATTTTACCTAGCAAAACTTCGCTCAAATTTCCAAATCTGCTCTTGGGGATTCCAAGTAAGAATAACTCGCCGAGACTCAGGAGAAGTTTTCCCATTTTTCAGATAGTAGTTCACCTGATAATCGATGATAGCATTTTTGTTATTTTCCTCTATAATTTGCACTGTTTCCAGCTCGGCAAAATCTACTGTTTCCCACCAATTTTTATAAGTAGTATAACCTTCAGGGAAGACTTGACGATTGCTTTGAAACTGCGGCGAAAGCCGATGCCAAGCAGTTTGATAATCGCCACTATTAATTAAACTAAATTGCTGTTGAATCGCTTGTTTTGGCGATGAGCGATCTCCCAAATTTTCATCATTTAAACTAACTAAATTTGCTGACTGAGGAGATGCGTCTGTAATCCATCTTAAGTTATTTTCATTTTGATATTGTAAAATATAAGCAGCATTCTCTTGTTCTAATTGAGAAAGTAAATTCACCGGAAATTCTTCTGGAGAATAACGGGGATCGTACCAAGTTTGACTATTAAAATAAGTTTGTAATTCTTGAGATTGAAACCTCCGCCCATGACGAGCAAAAATTGAATTACGCATGATATCTAATTCAAAAGCAGTTTTACCAACCAGATCGGCATCAGTAACTCGTCTTTCAGCTAACCAAACATAGGAACTATCTTGAGTTGGGGAAGGCGCGATCGCTGGGGGATCGTTCTCAATTTCCGCAGGGATTGCAGGCGTTTCATGAGTTACAATGGGTTCAATAAGTGAATGCTTCTCCTGATTAATTGCCAAAGCAATAATCGCGGCTGCGCCAATCAAACCACTAGCGATTAAACCACCAAACATCAAATTACTATTAGGCTTATTTTGAGGAGTTGGTGGCAGAGAAGGAACAGTTTCCGGTATTGGTTTTCGCGTCCCTGGCGAAATCGGAATTGTCGGTGTTGTAGCTGCTTTTCGCAACTGCAAAGCTTGTAACATCGCTTGCGCAGTCGGATAGCGATCGCGTGGATGAGACATCACTGCTTTAGTTAAAATCTCGGCAAAATTCGGACTAACTTGTAAAGCAAATTGCCGCCAAATAACCTCACCAGTTTCGGGATTACTTTCTAACTCCTGGGGCATTTTACCAGTTAATAAATAAATCGCAGTTAAACCCAAACTATACAGATCGCTAGAATACAAAGGTCGTCCCGCCGCTTGTTCCGAAGGCATAAATCCAGGCGTACCAATAATAATACTACTGGTAGCATTTCCTTGAGAATTAACCACAGTTCCCATCGCTTCCCGCACTGCACCAAAATCAATTAGCACAGGTAAACGATCGGCAGCACGTAAAATAATATTATCCGGTTTAATATCGCGATGTACGATTCGTTTACTATGAATGTAATCTAAAATCTGTAAACATTTAATTAAAATTTCTTCAACGTAACTTTCGCTTAAACTTCCCTGTTTTTTCAACAAATCAGTCAGCGTTTCCCCATCAACAAATTCTTGCACCAAATAAAACTCTCCCCCAGACTCAAAATAAGCATACAAACGGGGAATTTGCCGATTAGCATCGCCTAACTCTTCTAAAATCGCCGCTTCCCGCGCAAATCGCTCTTTAACTAACTCATACACCTGGGGATTGTTATTGATAGGCAAAAGCCGCTTAATCACGCACTTGCGAGCAGAAGGCATTTGAGTATCTTCTGCGAGGAAAGTTTCGCCAAATCCGCCACTTCCCAAAGTACGGAGAATCCGATAGCGATCGTTTAATAGCTGAGGTATCATCGGCTTAAGAGGATATTTTTCTCGAAAATAACACAAAAAAATACCGACTACATCCTCACTTCTAGCTTTGACTAGCTAAGATAGCTCGAATTCGCTCTTTAAATAAACTTACTGCTGACCTTTGACCAATTCTATCACTTTATGCAAAAAAACAGTAATTTTAGTAATTTGCAAATGCCAAGAAAATTACAGTCTTTCCACATCATCTAAAAGCCATTCTTCCCTTTGATTATCCCAGATAAAATTAAAACGCAAACTTTGATTAATAGTTTTACCACTATTAAGTAAATAACGCAATTCACTATCTACAGTAGCAAAATCTCCACTTTCTCCTACTACGTCTAAATCGAGAATATCTACTCGTCTAACTTGCGTCCACCAGTCAGTAAAAGATTTATAACCTTCGGGGTGTTGTTCTGCATCATTTTGTGATTCAGGAGTTCGTAAATCCCACGCTTCTCGATACTGTTGGTTATTGATTGCTTCGTAGTAATTAATTAATGCACTTTGTGAGGAAGGTTTAGCTACAGGTGAGGGATTTTGTGATTGAATGGGAGTAGGATTATCTGGAGAATCTGGAACATTTGGAGGAAATAATTCGTCAGAAAATAAAGCAAAAGCAACGACAACTACAACTCCGACAAAACCACCAATAATTAAACTACTTATCAATCCTTTATTACTTTTTTGCGGAGAAGGAGAAGGCGATGGAGATGGGGAAAACTTCTGTTGTTGCTGTTGATAACTAATAGTTTTTTGACTCGATCTAGGCGAACCTTGCAAAGCTGCAAGCATTTCATCAGCAGTGTAATATCTTTCTTTCGGATGAGACATTACAGCCTTATTCAAAACCGCAGCGAAACTATCACTAATCTGCGGTGCATATTGTTGCCAAATCACCTCTCCAGTTTGCGGATCGCTAGTTAAATCTTGAGGAATTTTTCCAGTCAGTAAATAGATTGCAGTTAAGCCCAAACTATACAAATCGCTAGAATATAAAGGTCGTCCTGCTGCCTGTTCCGAAGGCATAAATCCGGGCGTACCAATCACAATTGAACTGGTATAATTACCTTGAGAAGAAAGAGTAGTTCCCATTGCTTCGCGAACTGCACCAAAATCGATCAATACAGGAACGCGATCGCTAGAACGAATAATGATATTATCTGGTTTAATATCCCGGTGGACAATCTGCTGACCGTGAACGTAATCAAGGACAGGTAAAATACTAATTAAAATTTCTTTAACGGTACTTTCGCTAAGTTTTCCTTGCTTTTGTACCAGTTGAGTAAGAGTATCACCTTCAATCCATTCTTGAACTAAATAAAATTGTCCTCCTTCAGATAAATAAGCATATAACTTAGGAATTTGCGAATTTGCTTCACCTAACTTTTCTAAAATTGCTGCTTCTCTAGCAAAACGTTCTTGGACTAACTGATATAATTCCGGATTATTATTAGCAGGTTTAAGCTGTTTAATCACACAAAGGCGAGAAGAAGGCATTTGGGTATCTTCAGCGAGAAAAGTTTCGCTAAAGCCACCACTTCCCAGAGTACGAATAACATGATAGCGATTGTTTAAGAGTTGGAGTGTCACAAGCTATTCCTCAATTATGGCGCGATCGCGGATATTAACTAGACTAACGCACCCCCGAAAAGATTCTAATTCTTATACTATCCTAACTACTGCCTGTTAAACTTAAATTATTGCTGTCTGTTTAACATAAGTTTCACCCTCACCAGCACAATTAATCCTATGGTTACGACTTCTTTAATTTTAAATTTAGATGCCGTTCATCTTACTGACGAGCAATTTTATCAGCTTTGCCAAAATAACCGGGATCTCAAATTTGAAAAAACTAGCAATGGAGAACTAATTGTTATGCCGCCCACAGGGGGAAATACAGGTAGATATAACCTCAAAATTACTCAACAATTAGCTAACTGGTCGGATCTAGATCGAACTGGTGTTGCTTTTGATTCTTCTACAGGTTTTCAACTACCTAACGGTGCATATCGTTCGCCGGATGCGGCTTGGATTTCATTGGCAAAATGGAACCGTCTGAGTCCAGAACAACAAGATAAATTTCCCCCAATTTGTCCTGACTTTGTAATCGAATTACGTTCTCCTAGTGATTCCTTGAAATCTCTACAAGAAAAAATGCAAGAATATCTTGATAATGGCACGCTTTTAGGATGGTTAATTAATCGCCAAAATCGAGAAGTCGAAATTTATAGATTCCGGCAAGCTAAGGAACTCCTTAACTCGCCAAGAACTTTGTCTGGAGAAGATATCTTACCCAATTTTGTTCTCAATCTTGAAGCAATTTGGCGTTAATTATCATTAATCTCTACCACCGCAGCCTTACCTTGAGTACCATAACGGTTAACCGCAGAAACAGCTACAATTGAAGCATCAGAATCGATAAGATAAGCCGTCTCTATTCTTGGTAAAATTTCTGTTGTCCACTGCTGTCCTTTTTTCATTTGTACTACCCACAACCAAACGTCTTCTTCCTCTGAAGAACGCCAAGTTAATTTAATTTTTTCACGACGATCTGGTCTAACTACAACTCCCGCTTCTGTTTCACAAGCAGGAGGAATTTCCCTTCCCCATTCGATCGATGGAGATGAAGAACTATTTGGACAAACTAGAGGTGCTTGAAACTCTCCTTCCGCAGCTACAATTGGTTGAGCAGGTAGCCGATTTTCCAACCACGGTGAGGCAGGAACTAACGCCGGATTAGCATAAACTTCATTCGCTAATTTTGTCGTAATTTCGCCCCGATTTTCGAGCAAACTTTTCATACTAAAATGAATATTTCCCGTTGCTCCTAACTCTTTTCTTGTTTCCTCAATTTGCGCAATAATTTCTTCAGCTTGCCAACCTAACTCAGAAGTATTACTAACTCTACCCGTGTAGTTTCCTACCCATAGATGTCTATCTTGGATATTTTGCTCGCTCCACCAAGATAACAAAACCGGATAACTTTGTTCTGGTTGGTCAATTTTCCAATACAATTGCGGTGCAAAATAATCTACCCAACCATTAGCTAACCATTTACGAGAATCAGCATAAAGTTGTTGATAAGCATCTAAACCTTTGATTTGTTCGGGATTTCCTGGTCGCCAAATACCAAAAGGACTAATACCAAATTTGACCCAAGGTTTTACCGCTTTAATTCCTTCATAAAGACGCTGGACAAACATATTATTATTTTCTCGTCGCCAGTCATCTTTTGTTAATGTACCTCCCGATTCCAAATATTTTTGCCAGCTTTCTTCATCCGGAAAATAGCGGTCTGCACCGTAAGGATAAAAATAATCATCGAGGTGAACGCCGTCAATATCGTAGCGGCGAACTACATCCATAATTACTTTAATTGAATAATCTTGAACTTCCGGTTCTCCCGGATCGAGCCAAAGATATTTACCATGTTCTTTAACTAAATGAGGACGAGTTTGACTAATATGATTCGCAGAAATTGGTGAAGTGGCTTTCTCGTGATATGCTCGGTATGGGTTGAACCAGGCGTGTAACTCTAAACCTCGCTTATGCGCCTCCTCTACTGCAAATGCTAGGGGATCGTAGTAGGGAGTAGGCGCTTTTCCCATCTCTCCTGTCAAAGATTCAGACCAAGGTTCGTAGGGAGAGTCGTAAAGTGCGTCAGCCGCAGGGCGTACTTGAAAAACCACTGCATTTAAGTTAAGTTCGGCGGCGCGATCGAGAATTTCAATTAATTCTGCTTGCTGTTGTTGGCTGGTTAAACCTGCTTTTGAGGGCCAGTCAATGTTAATGACTGTTGCTACCCAAACGCCACGAAATTCTCTTTCTGGAGGTGGTGGAATAACTTCCGATGAGAGAAGAGAAATTTGTTTTGTATCCGATGGTTTGGAAAATAGTTGTGTTGCTTGGTTAACGGCTAAATTAAACAGGATTGAGGTAAAAATTACACTACCTGCAACTAAACTACCGAATAAAAAGTTTTTTCTACGCATAAGTATGAATTCCTAAATGTAGGCGATTTCTGGGACTATAACTTTGACTCTGATAAGGTTTGAGTAGTTTCCCCAAGCAGCTATTCTTTGGTCTGACCAAATTGTAGACAAAAAATTTGCTGCTGGGGATGACACTTGCTAAACTCAAATGCCATAATTATGGCAATGTTCGCTATAGTCTGGATGGCACTAAGTTGGTTGTTACTCAGGGAAATCAAACTTTGGTTAGTCAATATGTGACTGCTTGGTATTAATTACTAAGTTTAAATTTTATATGGTCGGGGCGATCGCGGGGGGATTGCCCCTACTTGTTAATTAATTAATTGGCTTGTTTGTTTTCGGTATTTTCGACAATTTTTTCGACTTCTTCCATTGTTTCGGTAGGGTCAGTTTTGGCTGAACTAACCACGTAGTTGAGTTTAATTTCTTCGAGTAAATCGGATAGTAATAATTCTAGTTCAGCGAGAGTTTCTTTGTTGCGTAGTTCGTTGCGTAAAGCCCGACTGAAATCGTGGGAAAAGCGGTCAAAAAGTTGGCGACCTTCGACATCGGCATAAGAAGATGCTAACACATCAACTGCTGCTTCTGCTAATTGATTGGCTAAGTTTTCTAGAACTTCGGCTGGTAAATTTCCTAGTCCGGGAACTTTTTGCATTGTCTGATAAAAATCAGAATCTTGAAAAGCATTCCGCAGGGAATAATGAAGTAATTCTTCTAATTCTGGTTGTACTTTTGGCAAAACTTTGTAAATTGTCAAATTTAAGATTTTGTCAGTAATTACTTCAATTTCGTTGATCTCGTTGACGGCTTTGTAGGGTTGGGGATATAGTAGCGATCGCGCTAACTCTCCTTGGACTACTGAGTCTTTGGCTTGATTGATAATTCGCACTAGGACAAATTGGGAAATTCTGTCTGAGAGGTAGGCTGCGGGTTCGTGGGTAATTTGGGCTAAGACTCTTTCGGTATTGACTAATTTGCTTTTATGTACTTTGACCATGACGGGGATGATTCGCAACCATCGCCAAACTGGAAATAACATGAAAATATCGTACCAGTGTCGCAACATTGCGTCTAATAAATGAACTTTTGGCTGACGCAAACTCATCAGAAAACTGCGACTTATATATTCAATGGCAAAAAAGCCGACGAAGAAAACATCAATGCGCCAAAAATCATCGATAAATTGACCGTAGTCGTCAACGTAACGAAAATAATTAGTGTTAATTGCTGGTCGGATTTTGCTGTCAAAAAAGCTTAATTCTGATTCTACGCCAGCGCTAGTTAAACGATCGGAATTCCAAAATTGAGTGAAGGCGGTATCATCAGAACGGCTGTTCGTGTGCTGCCGCATCAAGCGTTTGATTTTCGCAAAAGTAGCAAATTTTCCGGCGGCTAAGAAAGGATTTTCGTCAATCATTTCTGCGCTTAAATAACGCAATTTTTGCAAAATTTGTTCTGTTTCTGGAGTAAATTCTGGTGCTGTTAATAATTCGGTTTCTAAACGATCGACCGTGTGAAGATAATTTTGAGTAAATTCTTCTGGTTCAATGCCTTTAATGGGATCGTATACTTGAACGATCGCCGGAACGTGACGCAGATAAAAATCGCGCATTGGCACGTAGGCAATGTTAAATAATACCAAAAGCAAATTGATTACTGCAATCAGGGCGATCGCCTTTTCCCACCAGGGGATGGTAGCAGCTTGCGATGGAGTTGGGTTGCTGAAAGTTTCAGTATTAGTCATAATCTATCGGTGAGCGAGCAACTTGCGCTATTTGTTTATTTTCCCATGCTCGATCGCTCTTTTTCCCCAAAAAGCCGATCTGCATTTTTGCCTACATATAGCGGGTTAATTGCACTCGATAGCGTTCTTTTTTGGTTATCGAAACTTCGCCAACTTCTAAGCGTCCTTTTCCACGTACGGAAATTAAATCTCCCGATCGCACATTATGACTTTCTTTGGTTACTTCTTTCCAATTCACTCGCACGTCACCAGAGGAAATTAGATTTCCCATTTTACTACGTGACATTCCAAAACCTGCGGATGCGATCGCGTCTAAGCGCATGGAAGCTTCCACTGTCGTCATTTCTTTCTTTTTCGGGGGACGTACTTTTAATTCGCCGATTTCAATCGGTTGTACTTTCACCGGAACCGATCGCACTTGAGTTAAATTAGTTTGTAGAAATTCTCCCAATTCGGGAACGACAATGACTTGCGCTCCTCTTTCCCCTAAAACCACAATATCGCCAACTTTCTCCCGAACTACCCCAGTCCCCAAAATTGCACCGAGAAAGTCGCGATGAGTAGCAGGATCGAAGAGAAAATTACCTGCTATATCCAAAGCTACCAGATCCACCTGCGATCGCTCTAAAGGTAATTCTTCGCGCACTAAAGCCACTCGTTGTCGTTCCGCTTGCGGATAACCTCCCCATTCACAAATCTTGACTTCTGTCAAGGCTTTAAATTGTCCTTGAACTTCCGCCAACTCTGGTGGTGCGAGAAAATCCGTTAATACCACTTCCCAAGTTTTAATTGCTTGTTCCGCTTTATCAATAACGCGAGCAACAGTTTCGCGATTTTCAACTCCTTTTAAAATTTCTTCTCTGGGTAACATTTGCTAACAGGTAATTAATGATTATTAAAAGTAGCTATAATTAAGAAGATTGCTCCACATAACCTTGAATATTTTCCGGTTCAAACTGACGCAGAACGCGAGTAGCAAGACTTTTCACCGCTTCCGAACCCTGGACAACAATCAAATACTTACCAGCATTGAGTCGATTACGATAAGGTAAAGCATCGCCGCTACCAATTGATAAACCAACACCACCACCGATAAAATAAGCGCCCATCGCCCCTCCGACAGCGCCAAAAAGTCCACCAATAATGTGATTAATCAGTGGGCTAACCGAACTCACAATTTCAATTCCCGTTTGCAAATTAAAAACATAACCAGCAGCGAAACCAAAAGGAATCAACCAATAACTCATTTGCTGGAAACGCTTCGTCCCTTGTTCGTTGGGGTCAATTAAACCAAACTCATCAGCACTTTGATAACCTTCACCGAGAATCGTAATTTTGTCAGCAGGTATACCGCCATCCTTTAAAGCATTGTAAGCTTGTTCGGCTTGTAAGCGAGTGGAAAGTACAGCAATTAAATAGTTCATCGTTGTTGTATTATCAATTCATAATAGTTCGACTACATTGTTAAATTAACAGTTTACCGCGTTAGAGTACCTCTATCGTTAGTCCTCTTTAGCCTTTCAGCCTCACCGCCAAGCTTCGTGTCAGCAAAAAAAATGGAAAACTTTTAGAGGATTTAAACAATTGTAGGCGCATTTACCTTTACAATATCGTACTGCGGCAAGTCCTGCGTTGTGGGCTAAGGCAGATCGTCTCGAACCCGACATCGCTTCCGCAATTTCATCTCAACTCAAGTTAAATTCTATGTCTAAAGTTCTAGTTTCCGACTCGATTAATCAAGCAGGAATTGATATTCTCTCGCAAGTCGCCCAAGTTGACGTAAAAACTGGGCTACCTGCCGAAGAACTGGTAAAGATTATGCCAGAATACGACGCTTTGATGGTTCGTTCTGGGACGAAAGTTACAGCCGAGATTATCGAAGCTGGTAATCAGCTAAAAATTATTGGACGTGCGGGAGTTGGCGTTGATAATATCGACGTAGCTGCGGCAACGCGCAAAGGGATAGTCGTCGTTAACTCTCCCGAAGGAAATACGATCGCGGCTGCGGAACACGCTTTAGCGATGATGTTATCTCTTTCGCGTCACGTTCCCGAAGCTAACCAATCCCTCAAAAGTGGGAAGTGGGATCGTAAACTTTACATGGGTTCAGAGGTTTACAAAAAAACCTTGGGTGTCGTTGGTTTGGGCAAAATTGGCTCTCATGTGGCTACAGTAGCACGAGCAATGGGGATGAAAATCCTCGCTTACGATCCGTTTATTTCCGCCGAACGAGCAGATCAACTCGGTTGTCGTTTGGTAGACTTAGATTTACTCTTCTCCGAATCAGATTACATCACGCTGCACGTTCCCAAAACCCGCGACACAACTCATTTAATTAATGCGGAAGCGTTAGCGAAAATGAAACCTACCACTCGAATTATCAATTGTGCGCGGGGCGGGATTATCGACGAAGTAGCCTTAGCCGAAGCGATCGCCAATGGTAAAATTGCCGGGGCGGCGTTGGATGTCTTTGAGGAAGAACCTTTAAAAGAATCGCCTTTGCGGGATTTGGGAACCAAAGTAATTCTCACTCCTCACCTCGGCGCTTCTACCGAAGAAGCCCAAGTCAACGTCGCCATTGACGTAGCCGAACAAATTCGCGATGTCTTGCTAGGACTTCCCGCGCGATCGGCTGTTAACATTCCCGGACTCAATCCTAACGTTCTCGAACAATTACGTCCTTATATGCAACTCGCGGAAACTCTCGGCAAATTGGTGGGACAATTAGCTGGCGGTAGGATCGAAATGCTAGACGTGCGTTTACAAGGAGAATTAGCGAGTAATCAAGCTCAACCCTTAGTTTTAGCAGCCCTGAAAGGCTTACTCTCGATCGCCCTTCGCGAACGAGTAAACTACGTTAACGCCAGTATTGAGGCAAAAGAACGAGGGATCAGAGTAATTGAAACCAGAGACAGTTCAGTTCACGATTATTCTGGTTCGTTACACCTAATCGCCAAAGGTTCATTAGGAGAACATTCCGTCACCGGGGCTTTATTAGGCGATCGCGAAATTCGCATTACCAATCTCGACGGTTTCCCGATTAACGTTCCTCCCACCAACAATATGCTGTTTACCCTCCACCGGGATATGCCGGGAATTATTGGTAAAATTGGCTCGCTCCTGGGTAGCTTTAACGTTAACATTGCCAGTATGCAAGTCGGCAGAAAAATCGTGCGTGGCGATGCAGTCATGGCATTAAGCTTAGATGACCCCCTCCCCGAAGGAATTTTGAGCGAAATCACCAAAGTTTCTGGCATTCGTGATGCTTACACGGTAAGTTTGTAGGAGTCGTGGATTTTGGATTACAGATTTTGGATTTGGGATTGCCTTTCGGCTGTGGCAGAGAAAATGCTTACATTCAAAAACGAGTAATGGTCAGCAAAGCTTTAATCTTAAATCCAAAATCAAAACCACTAAAATCCATCATCAGAACTCATCGAGTCAGCAAAAAACCTGATTTGGTGAAGTCTGCATTCTCAATCGTGTAAGTTATGGCAAATAGCTGGTGGGAAATTAAGATTCTCTGCGATCCAACCTTGGAAGATTTAATTTATTGGCGGTTGGAAAAATTTGGTTGTCGGGGAATGGCAAGCGAGATTAAAGGCAAATCGCGCTTAATCCGTGCCTATATACCGCAAATCTCTGCCGAGTTATTAGATTTAGCAGCTTTATCTTTGTGGTTGCGACAAGATGCCTTGACTTTAGAATTATCGCCCCCAGTCATGAAGTGGCATTTAATTGATGAAGAAGACTGGGCGAGTAGTTGGAAACAACATTGGCAACCGCAAGAAATTGGCGATCGCTTTTTAATCTATCCAGCTTGGTTACATCCTCCGCAAGATTCGGAACGAATTGTAGTTCGTCTCGATCCTGGTGCCGCTTTTGGTACTGGAACTCATCCTACCACTCAGCTTTGCCTTGAATCTTTGGAAATGCGCTTTAGCTTTAATGCCAAAAATACTGTCGTTGCGGATATTGGCTGCGGTTCGGGAATTTTGGCGATCGCGTCAGCGTTACTAGGGGCACAAAAAGTTTATGCTGTGGATATCGATCCTTTAGCAGTACGCGCCGCAATTAACAATTCACATCTCAATCAGATCGACCCAGATATTATCGCTGTCGAACAAGGTAGTATCGAACGAGTAATCGATTTAATTGACGAACCCGTAGACGGCTTTTTCTGTAATATTCTCGCCGAAGTAATCGTTGATTTGATTCCTCAAATGAACGATCTCGCCAAACCCGATACTTGGGGTATCCTTAGCGGTGTTCTCCTCGAACAAGCTAAACCAGTCGCTGATACCCTGGAAGAACACGGTTGGGTTGTCGCTACCCTTTGGAAGCGCAAAGAATGGTGTTGTTTCAATATTCGGCGATCGTAATTTCTTGGGGATTAGGGATTAGGGATTGGGGATTAGGAATTAGCAGTTATCAGTGAAAAGTGACCAGTTATCACATTTACCAGTTATTAGTTTATCTTCCTTGTTTTCTCAGTCTCCCTTGTCCTCCCCCTCTTCCCCCTCTTCCCAGTCCCCAATCACCAGTCCCCAATCACCAATCACTAACTTATGAAACAAATCTCCAGACGTACAGCGTTAAAAATTCTTGGTGTCGGTGCAGGTTCCCTACTTTTATATTCTCGCTTTGCTAAACCTCAACCGACAATATTTCAACAAGATAAATTAGATTTACCGCGCTACTTAAACAATAAAAAAACAGTAGTAGTCGTCGGTGCAGGTTTAGCCGGATTAGCTTGCGCTTACGAACTCTCTCAACGTGGTTTTGCAGTCACTTTATTAGAAAAATCGCCTCAATTGGGTGGCAAAATTGCTAGTTGGAAAATTCAGGTTGAAGAAGAAGAATTCATGATGGAACATGGTTTCCACGGTTTCTTCCCGCAATATTACAATCTGAAGAGTTTAGTTGCAGAATTAAAAATTGAGGACAACTTTCAATCCTTAGAATTTTATTCCTTACTTTTCCGTAACGGTAAATATCAACCAGAAGTATTTCGCCCGAATAATTCCGCCTTTCCCTGGAATATAATTGATTTAGCGATCGCGTCCCCAAATCGGTTTCGTTGGGGTATCAATTTAACTAAATTCTCTCATTGGCAAGTCTTTCGCGCAATTACAGGTTTCCAAATTCCGAAAACTTTTCGCAACTATGACGAAATTACTGTCACTGATTGGGTAAAATCCGGCTTTCCTCAAGGACTTTACGATTTATACTTCCTTCCCTTCGCGAAATCAACCCTGAATGCACCAGATAACCTCAGTGTGGGAGAATTATTACAATTCTTTCACTTCTATTTCTTTGGCAACCCCGAAGGACTAGCATTTAACGGTACAACCGATGACATGGGAACCAGTTTAGTCCAACCCATCGCAAAAGCAATTCAACGCAACGATGGCAAAATTATCACTCAAGCAACCATCAGC
This sequence comes from Oscillatoria salina IIICB1, assembly GCF_020144665.1. NCBI lineage: Bacteria > Bacillati > Cyanobacteriota > Cyanophyceae > Oscillatoriales > Oscillatoriaceae > Oscillatoria > Oscillatoria salina. Next base: position 68,026 of record NZ_JAAHBQ010000001.1, read on the forward strand.
AATATTCACTGGAAATCCGGTAAAATAGACTCACTCAGCTACCAACAAGGAAACACTCAAACCAACATTCCTTTTTGGGTACAACGTAATTATCTCATCCCAGAAGACAATTTAACCTACTACGGCACAGCAGATAACGTCTTTGCAACCAAACCCAACGACACCGAAGCCATCTCCTTAACTTGCACCCATCAAGGTTGCACAGTCCAACCCCAACCAGACGGAAAATTCCTTTGTCCCTGTCATGGAGCATTATACGACAGCAACGGCAAAGTTATCGCAGGTCCAGCCCCAAGAGACTTACCGCGCTTCCAAATCCTCGAAAACCAAGCCGACTCAATCCAATTAGTTGCCACCACACCCGCACCACCCCAAGCCAAAGCAACCATAAAAGCAGACTACTACGTTTTCGCTGCCGACGTACCCGGAATGCAACAAATATTTAACTTAAGCACAGGAGACATTAATCCAGAAATAGCCAACCAAATCGAAAAATTAGCGATCGCCGATCCCTTCGCAGTCGCTCGTTTTTGGTGCGATCGTGACTTCAACTGGCAACAAAGTAATTTTACCTCACTTTCCGGCTACGCACTCACCGACAGCATCACCTTATATCATCGCATCCAAACCCAATTTATCAAATGGGCGCAACGTACTGGCGGTAGCGTCGTCGAATTACACGCATATTGCTACAAAGAAAGCCAATTTCCCACCCAAGAAGCACTTCTCACCACCTTCGAGCAAGAACTATATGAAATAGTACCAGAACTAGCCAACGCAAAGATACTCCACCGCGAATTAGTCAACCAAAAAAACTTCTCCGGGTATCCCACCAACAGTTACGAAGAGCGTCCCGAAACTACCACATCTGTTCCTAATTTAATCTTTGCAGGCGATTGGGTCAAGATGCCCTTCCCCTGTGGTTTAATGGAAAGAGCAGTCAGTAGCGGATTACTCGCAGCCAACGCCATCCTCCATCAGCAAAACCTCCATCGCCGAAAACTCCTTTCAGTCAACCCAGAAGGCTTATTTAAAATTTAACCACAGATAAACACAGATAATCTCAACTTAGCGCTTTCCTTTGCGACTTAGCGACTTTGCGCGATTTTTTTACAACCATGCTAAAAACCAACAACCCAAACCCAATATTAACCAACAAATTACTCAGAAAAAAACAAATTATAGCAGAGAACGAGTTAATGAGGACATCCTCATTTTCGGAAAACCTTGCTAGTATAATCTCTTATCGCTGTTTACTGTTCACTGTTATAGCGTCTTCCTTTGCGACTTAGCGACTTTGCGCGAATTTTCTTACCAACCATGCTAACAACCAACAACTCAAACCCCACCACTAATTTTAACATTCGCACCTGCGGAATTAACCCCAACCACTGGTACGTCGTCGCCCGTAGTAACGAAGTAAAAAACAAACCCCTAGGAATCACCCTTTGGAAACAAAAAATTGTCCTTTTTCGTGACGAAACTGGAAACATTTGCGCCCTAGAAGATCGTTGTCCCCATCGTCAAGTTAAACTCAGTAGTGGTAAACTTATTAACAATCAGCTTGAATGCGTCTATCATGGCTGGAAATTTTTGTCAACCGGGGTATGTATCAGCGTCCCTTATCTAACAGCAAAACAAAAACTTCCTAGCTGCAAAATTCGCACTTATCCAGTCAAAGAATTAGACGGATTTATTTGGTTATTTCCCGGAAAAAACGACCCAGAATCAATCGCCCCCCTCGGAATACCAGAATGGGAACACCTTAATTATATCGCCACAGTTTCCCTAATTGAATGTCCCGGACACTATTCTTATTTAATTGAAAACTTAATGGATATGTATCACGGACATTTACATGATAACTATCAAGCTTGGGCAGCAGCAAGCCTAGAAAAGATAGAAGTAAAGGAAAATAGAATAGACGCACATTATCAAGCCCAAAGTTATTACAAAATCGATAAAATTTGGTCAATTTCGCAGTTATTTTTCCCTGCTTTGCGTCGCCTCCATCCCGAACCCTTAAACGTAAGTTATATTTATCCTCATTGGCTGTCAACCTTGGGAAATGACTTCAAAATTTATTGCTTATTTTGTCCAGTAAATGAAACTTATACTCGCGCTTATTTAATTCACTTTACTTCATTAAATGCCTTCTGGCGCTTGCATAAATTACCGATTTGGTTTAGGAAATTCATCAAAAATAGTTTATTTGGTTCGGCGCAAAAATTACTCGATGGTTTAGTCGAGCAAGATATTGCTATGATTGCGGAAGAACAACAAGCTTATTTAGAAAATCCCCAACTTCGTAACTACGAATTAAATCCGGTAATTAGCAGAGTCCAAAAGTTAATTCAAACTTTTTCGCTTTCTGACTCTGGTAGGTAATGCTAATATTGAGACTCTCCTTCATGTCTAACGAGTAATAAAAATTGGCAAAGCTAACTTTACAAGATAAAGAGAATATTAGTGATATGTATATAAACGAATTTAAAGCAGAATTGATTAGAGCAAAAGAACGCATAAAACAAAATAGTTTTCTTTGGGCTTATCCCATAGCTCTCGCACTACAAAAAAGTCCCTATTTTTTAGCAATTCAATGGCTTATAGAATGCTTACAGATATACTTATATGAATTTAAATCGCCCAGAATTTCCGAGCTTAATAAATACATTCAGCAAGCAAGGGATTTGTCAAATATTTTAACCTTTTTGCAGTGTAACGAAATAGCTCAAGAAATATGGTATTTATCTGGAAGGGACGAAATTCAAACTGCTATTGCTCGACTGTGGTGGTCTATTTCAGCTTTTAATAACGGAAAAGAACATGGTGGAATAATGGAAGTCGTTGCAGCTATTGAGTTAATACTACCTGATACATCCAATTGTCTTCTACTAGATCGATATCTACAAGTTGCTGTAAAAATTTATGAAGAATACGAATCACAAAACTAAACTTTTCATCCTTCCTCGTCTCTGGTTCCCTGCCAGAGTCAGGGAACGCGAAACTGAGGCTCTGCCTCCAGTAAAATGATAAGTAATCGGACAAAAGTTTTCCTCGCTGTATATATTTTTGTAAATACGGCTCAAATTATCTTCAGTCGGAGCTTAGAAACGTTTTTTGATTTATTAGTACAGTTCTGTTTGTTTCTGTCCGACTACTTAATGAGGAAAATCGTGAGGTAAAGCTCGCCATTGACATCCTTCCGAAAGCAGATACATAATTGCATTCACAACTTCTCGAATTTCAGTTTCTCTTTTTCTTCCTCGCTTTTTAGCTTGAGGCAGTAATGGTTCAAGTATTTGCCATTCTGAATCAGTTAAATAATAACTCTTTGTTTATTTTCTTGTGAAAAAACTAAACTGAGGTTCTGCCTCTAGTAAAATGATGAAGAATGGAGGCAGAGCCGAGAAACGAGAAGATAATCTGGTTCCCTGGCTCCGCCGGGGAACATCAACTGAGGCTCTGCCTCTAGTAAAATGATTATCGAAGCAAGAGCCTGGCAAAAGGATTTTTCGATAGAGCGAGAATTTGGGTGAAGCGGAGCCGAAAAAAATGGGACGTAGCCGTTACAAAGTTTTAGGGAATCAACCTCACTTTATCACTTGCACTATCGTCAACTGGATACCTATTTTTGGCAAACCTGAATTAGCCCAAATTATTCTCGACTCTTTAAGTTTTCTCCAAAAGAAACAACGACTCACTTTGTACGCCTATGTAATTATGGAAAACCATCTTCACTTGATAGTTTCTGCTGTTAACCTCTCTAAAGAAATAGGTAATTTTAAATCATTTACAGCACGTTCAATTATCGATACTCTCAAGGAAAACAAAAACAATCACTTATTAAATCAACTCGAAGTTTTCAAACCAAAACATAAAACGGCTCAACAATATCAGCTTTGGCAAGAAGGATTTCATCCCCAGGCTATTTTAAGTGAGGAGATGTTGCTACAAAAGTTAGAATACATTCACAATAATCCTGTCAAGTGTGGCTATGTAGATGAACCTGGGCATTGGCGTTATTCTAGTTATCGTAATTATTTTGGTCAAAAAGGATTGTTAGAAATTGAAATAATTGAGTAAGTTTCTAGTTCCCAGACGACCCCAGGTAACGCTGAATGGAGGCGGAGCCTCCGAGGTGCATTTCCCGGCAGAGCCGAGAAACGAGAAAGAAGTTTGGTGTTCTGTAACGACCCCAGGTAACGCTGAATGGAGGCGGAGCCTCCGAGGTGCATTTCTCGCCTGAGTCGAGAAACGAGGCAAAACAATAAGTTCACCAAAGTGGCAAACTTATGGGTAAAGTCACATTCCCGGCGGAGCGGAGAAACGAGGAAAGAATGGGGGCAGAGGGACTTGAACCCTCACGACCTTTTACGGTCAACGGATTTTCATTCTCTTGTAGTTTTCACTACTGCTAACTTGAGCTTTGAGAATTGGACTCTCTCTTTACCCTCAGTCGTTGATTTTGTCAACCTGTTAGGGTAGCTCCCGTCGAGTCTCTGCACCTTCCTTGCTGTTTGGCTTGGCTTGGCTCAGGATTGCCTTGTCTATGTTAGATTTAGGTTTCCCTGAGTTTGAGAGCGTTCACTTGTGGGATTTCTCCGACAAGGCTCAATTTTCTTAAGTCCGTAGCGTCTACCATTCCGCCACGCCCCCTTATTTGGTTGTCTGGGAAAGTTGGCTTCTTGTGCTGAAGTTTTTTCCCATTTATCTATTTCAACAGAATTTGAGAGATTTGGCAAGGGTGAGGGGAAATTTTTTTTCGGAGATGGGTTGAGGTGCTGATAAGGTGTTGGGTTATTGCGGCGCTGAAGCGCTGATTACGAACTGTTGAGGTGCTGTTGAGGTGTTGGGTTATTGCGGCGCTGAAGCGCTGATTACGAACTGTTGAGGTGCTGATGAGGTGTTGGGTTATTGCGGCGCTGAAGCGCCGACTACGAACTGAACTGAACTGAACTGAACTGAACTGTTGAAGCGTGGATTAGGAAGTTACTGATAAAATAGTTGGAGTTTTGGAGGAAGGTTATGCCGATTGATTCGACGATGTTACTGGCGTTGTTGTATTTGTCTTTGAGTGGGTTGTATTTGCTGGTGATTCCGGCTTTGCTTTATGTTTATATGAATAGTCGCTGGTATGTGGTGAGTTCTTTTGAAAGGGCGTTTATGTATTTCCTGGTGTTTTTCTTTTTTCCAGGGTTGTTATTGTTGAGTCCGTTTTTGAATTTTCGCCCGAAGCGTCGTAATCTGGGAACGTAACTGATGCGAAGAATTGATGCGATCGCGATCGCGTTTGGTGTTTTTGTCGCTGGTGGGGCTATTTATCTCCTCTTTCGCGTAGTGGGGTTAGATAGCCAAAATGCGGGTATCTGGAGTCAGGTTTTGTTAATCTGCGGGCTTTTGGGTTGGGTTTCTAGTTATCTGTTTCGGGTGGTAACGAAGAATATGACTTATAACCAACAGCTTAAGGATTATGAGGATGCTGTGTTACAAAAACGCCTGGAAGAAATGTCTCCAGAGGAGTTGGCTAAGTTACAGGCTGAGATTGAAGCTGAGGGAGATTAGGGGACTGGGGACTGGGGACTGGGGAGGTGGTGACTGGGGACTGGGGACTGGGGACTGGGAAGAGGGGGAAGAGGGGGAAGAGGGGGAGGACAAGGGGGACAAGGGGGACAAGGGGGACAAGGGGGACAAGGGGGACAAACTGATAACTGATAACTGTTCACTGTTCACTGATAACTGATAACTGATAACTGATAACTGTTCACTGATAACTGATAATTCCCTCTTCCCAATCCCTAATCCCCAATCCCTAATCCCTAATCCCCCAGATATGAGAGAATAAATTACGCTCTGGCAAGTGAATTTGAAAATGACCTCGGTTTCTGATTGTTTTGAATCTCTGAAAAAGCGTTCTGAGTGCGCTTTTATTCCTTTTTTGACGGCGGGAGATCCCGATCTACAGACTACAGCAAAAGCGTTAAAGGTTCTCGATCGCGCTGGTGCGGATTTAATTGAGTTAGGGGTTCCTTATTCCGATCCTCTCGCGGATGGTCCGGTAATTCAAGCGGCGGCGACTAGGGCTTTGCGCCGTGGGGTAAAGTTGGAGAATGTGCTGCAAGTTGTTCAGGATGTGGCACCGGAAATTAAAGCGCCGATTATTTTATTTACTTACTACAATCCGATTTATTATCGGGGAATCGAGGCATTTTTAAAGCAGATATCTGAGGCTGGAGTTAAGGGTTTAGTTGTCCCGGATTTGCCTCTGGAAGAAGCAGAAAGCTTGTTGAAACCAGCCGCAGAGGAGGGGGTTGAGGTAACTTTATTGGTCGCGCCTACGAGTCCGAGAGAGAGGATAGAGGCGATCGCCAAAAAGTCCCAAGGCTTTATTTACCTGGTGAGTGTTACTGGGGTGACGGGGATGCGCGCAGCGATGCAAAGCCGTGTCAAGGATTTATTACAAAGTCTCCGCAGTGCCACTGATAAGCCAATTGGGGTTGGTTTTGGGATTTCGACACCCGAACAAGCGAAACAAGTGCAAGCATGGGGCGCAGATGCGGTAATTGTCGGTAGTGCGTTTGTGAAGCGTTTGGCTGAAGGAACGCCAGACTCAGGATTAGCGGCAATTGAGGAGTTTTGTGGGAGTTTGAAACAAGCGATTTCTTAGGAATTCCTGACTTAAACTCGGCTACGGACTCAAAAACATTCTTAAAGATAATAGTCACTCGGCGATCGCCACTGTATCCTGAACTGCGGAAGTGGCTATATATAGGAGAAACAATGTTCAATAATTCGGAAGCAATTATCGAAAAAATTGAAGCTAGGGAGATTTTAGACTCTAGAGGTCGTCCGACGGTGGAAGCTGAGGTACACCTCGCTAGTGGTTGTATTGGTGTCGCCCAAGTTCCTAGCGGGGCTTCTACGGGTACTTTTGAAGCCCATGAGTTACGGGATGAGGAAAGCCGTTACAACGGTAAAGGTGTTCTCCGGGCGGTTCGCAATATTAAGGAAAAAATTGCCACGGAAGTAGTTGATTTGGATGCGTTGAATCAAGTTCTGATTGATGAGACGATGATTCACCGCGATGGTTCGGCGAATAAGTCGAATATTGGCGCAAATGCAATTCTGGCGGTTTCTTTAGCGGTGGCTAAAGCGGCGGCGGAAGAGTTGGGATTACCTTTGTATCGTTATTTGGGTAGTCCTCTTGCTAATATACTTCCTGTACCGTTGATGAATGTAATTAATGGCGGCGCACACGCGGCGAATAATGTAGACTTCCAAGAGTTTATGATTGTACCTGTAGGTGCGCCAAATTTTCAGGAAGCTTTGCGTTGGGGTGCAGAAGTGTTTGCGACTCTCTCGAAAGTGTTAGATTCCCAAGGTTTGCTTGGTGGTGTTGGTGATGAAGGTGGTTATGCGCCAAATTTGCAATCTAACGAAGCTGCTTTAGAATTATTGGTTGAGGCGATCGCCAAAGCAGGTTATCAACCAGGTGAACAAGTTGCTTTAGCCCTTGATGTGGCTGCGAGTGAGTTCTATAAAGATGGTCAGTATGAGTATGATGGTTCTCTTCATTCTCCTGCTGAGTTTATCGATTATCTCGCCCAAATGGTTGAAAAATATCCGATTGTTTCGATTGAAGATGGTTTACATGAGGAAGATTGGGATAACTGGAAGTTGCTAACTGAGAAGCTTGGTAGTAAGGTGCAGTTGGTTGGCGATGATTTGTTTGTTACTAATCCGGAACGTCTGCAAAAAGGGATTGATATGGGTGCAGGTAACTCAATTTTGATTAAGTTAAATCAAATTGGGACTTTAACTGAAACTTTGGCAACGATCGATTTAGCTACTCGCAACGGTTATACTTGCATTATCAGTCATCGTTCTGGCGAAACGGAAGATACAACGATCGCCGATCTCGCTGTGGCTACTCGCGCGGGACAAATCAAAACTGGTTCTCTGTGTCGTAGCGAACGAGTGGCGAAGTATAATCGTTTGTTACGCATTGAGGATGAATTAGGTACTCGCGCTGTGTATGCAGCAACGATTGGGATGGGTCCTCGCGGTAAGGCTTAAGGAGATTAATTAACAAGATATCATGGCTTGGGGCAACCACGGGGGGTTGCCCCAACGTCTTGATTGATGTTTTCATAGATAAAGGGATTAGTTGGTATCGCTTTGGAAAATTTCATCTAATTTGGTAGCTTGTTCTAGAGATTGATAAAGCAGGACTGTATATCGACCGCGTTGAACTGGAGTTCCCGGATTGCGCGATCGCAAGTTTGAGCCTAGCATTTGATTGAGATAGGAAATTAGTTCTCCTTCGGTCAACGCTTGACTACCGCGAAAAGTTTCGTCACTATAAAGTAAATTAACTTCGTATCTTTCCATTAAACCACTAATAGCTTGAAATGCCCAGTCTGTCGGCATGACATCTCTAGCCATTGCTGCGGAACGGGGGGTTGCGGTGGGGAGAGGTTGCGTTACGCGGATACCCACTTGTTCCATCTGGTATAAAGATGCAGAAATACTCTGGATAAATTCATATCTTGTCATGACGCGGTTTCCCCGAAAAGTATTATCAGGGTAACTTGCAACGACACCATACTTTTCAATTAGCGATCGCAAAGCATCATAATAGTAATCGCTGGGGGAAACATCGGTAAGTTCGTCTACGGAAATGATTTGAGCAATGATTGATTCAGTGGGAGTTGTGGTAGTTTGATGGGGGGAGGATTTGGCGATCGCTTTTTCTGGAATTACTATTGCCGCTACTAATGATAGTAAAATTAAGTTTCGCCAGAGATTTTTACTTTTCATTTTTACCACCTCGACTGACAATTTGCTGCCTTTTTTTGATCGTAACTAATTCAGATAAGAAGCCGCAAGATTAGTTTACTTTTCTTTTTTTTTCGCGCATTCGGCGTTAGCCGTTCTCGCAGAGTAGACGCAAAGAGGTTTTATGTAAAGTTAGCACTTTATTTCCATTCACCTTGTAGGGTGAAAGCTGCCCAGTAATAAGGCGCTTTCCATTCAGTTTCTTGCTGCATTTGTTGTTGAGTAATTTGTAATGCTTCTGTGGGTGATTTCCCTTCAGCAAAAAGAAGATGATAAAATCGTGTCATAAATTCTGCTGTTGCGGGATCGTTAACATTCCACAAACTAACTAAAACACGAGGCGCGCCAGCATACATGAATCCTCTTGTCAAGCCAATTAAACCTTCTCCTTTCACTTCTTTACCAAGTCCAGTTTGACAAGCGCTGAGAACAACTAATTCTGCCGATAATTCGAGGTTAAATATATCGTGTAAGCGCAAGAAACCGTTTTGCGGTTCTCCTTTTTCATTGACTAGAGATAAGACAATTCCTGATAGTTCGGGAATTGTACTATTGAGTAATCCGTGGGTAGCAAAGTGAATGGTTCGATATTGATTAAGTTGGGGGTCGGTTGCCGCTTGGCGGTTAGCTTCAAAGCCTAATTTGGCGTTAATTTCACTTGGGGGAATTAATGCCATAATTGCTTCAGCTTCGACCTGAGTACCCTCAAGTCTTTCCCAATCACCAATATCTATGTTTGCCGCCGAACGAGTTAAGAAAAGTTCGTCTAAATTGGGAGGAGAATGCTTTTGGTTATCTGGTATTTGTTTGGTTGAATTTTTAGTTAAACGAGGGTCTTGACTGCTAAAAACTGGGTCGGCAATGATGGCAATGGTTAAAGGAGCTTTTTGTCTTTGATGGTTTTGTTTTCTAATAATATCTAGGGTGGAACTAGAAGGCAGATTAACAATTTCATATTGATTTATTAAAGAAGTAAGCTGACCAGAATTTTTGCTATTTTGCAGAGGTAAAGCGCTAAAAGGTACATAATGTAAAGCACCATCGGGGACAATTAATAAACGTTTTTTATCCAATTGAGTAGCAACTGGAGCTAAAATCATTTGAGATAAAGATACTGAGGTTTGGGATAAACTTGCTGGGGAATTAAGGCTGTTGGTAACTTTTCTCCGAAATTCTTTAACTGCTCGTTCAATTTGTTTTTTTGGGGGTAATTCGTAGCTAGCAAAACTATCTTGAGTCACTACCCACAGATAACTACGTTCTTCACCTAATGAATATTGTAAGAGTACCGTGTCGCGATCGAGGATTTGTTGTTGAACTTCTTTGAGGGTTAAAGGTTGCGGTTGAGTCAGGGCTGCGTAGCGGGGACTGGTAGCCCGAATTTGAGTTTGGATGTTTTCATACTCTTCTAATAGTTGCTCTCTTTCTGCTTCAATGTTTGCTTTTTGAACGTCGGTTGTCGTATTATTGCTATATAATTCGACTCGTCGTTTTTCAATTGCATTGAGTTTAATTTGCAAATTGCGTTCGGCTGCAACTAAATTTGCATCTACACCTTGACGAATATTAGCTTTTGCTTCTAAAAGTAGTTCTAACAAAGAACGAGCGCGAGATTTTTCACTAGCATTGAAAGCTTGTATTTCATAACCTTTACTGGAGTCTTGTTGATGCAGTTGCATCAATAAATTAATATAAAATTCATAGTAATTTTGCACTGTTGCAAAATAGGCGGTACGCAATTTTTGACTATGAAGTGTTGTGCGGAGGTTTTCAATAATTTCTAATGCAGTTTCAATGAAGGGTTTGGCTGCGAGTAAGTTACCTTGTTTTTGGCTAACTTGGGCTAAGTTATACAGGGTGCTTGCTTCTTCGAGTTTGTTACCTGTTTGGCGGAAAAAAGGCAGAGATTGTTGATAATATTCCGCAGCTTGGACATATTGTTGATTATGGTCGTAAACTAAGGCGAGATGAAAGAGAATTTTTCCTGTCAAAACGGGATTTTCTGCTTGTTTTGCTAAAGGTAAGGCGGCGTTGAGAAATTCTAGAGCGCGTTGATATTCGGCTAATTGGTCGTAAACTTGACTAATTTTGTCTAAAATACGGGCTTCTTCGTTTGGTTTGCCCCGACTTGCTTCTAATATAGGCGTATAACGAGCTAGGGCAAGTCTTTCTATGCCTTCTGGTAGGCCTAAATCGGGATCGTTTTTGGCAGCTAAAGCGAAGGCGCTAAAGGCATCTCCGAGGGTTTCTTCTTGTAAGAGAAATAGGGCAAATTCTGTGTTAGCATTGCGGAGACGAACGCCTGATTTCCGGTAGTTTTCTAGGGCGAGATTAAGCTCTCCTACTTCTTCGTAAACTGAACCAATTGCTGTTAAAATTTGGGCTTCATCGATCTGGCGATCGCCAATTTTTTCATATATAGATAAAGCTTCGGTAAATAAGTCTAGGGCTTGTTGATATTCACCTAAAGATTGATAAATTTCTGCTAATTTGGCGATGATTTTTGCGGTTATTTCTGGTTGCTGAGTTAAGTTTTCTGCTTGTTGGAGAGCGTCAATTGCTGGTTGTTTGTCCCCCAAGCGATCGCGTGCTATTCCTAAGCCAATTAATGCTTGAATTTCCCCGGATTTATTCCCTAGTTGGCGATAAATTGCTAAGGCTTTTTCATACTCTTGTACTGCTTGACTGGGATTAATATTCGTGAGTGATTCGCCGCGATTTATTGCTGTCTCTGCGGCTGTTTCTATCTCAGATTCGGCAGCAATTAAGAAGTGGCGGAAAGGTTGATTTTTCCGGTTATTTTCTTTGGCAAAAACGAAATGGGGTAGTAAGATAGTTGCCGCCGTCAGTAACGCGATCGCCGCGACCAATCTTGATTTTCTCTGCGCAAATTTTCTTAATTTCATTGCCCCAAACGAGGCTTTAATCTCGCTTTACACTACCCTAAATTATAGCTCTTTTTTCTAATTTTAGGGCGATTTTAAGCATCTTTTAAACTTTCAGCGATTGAGGTAAAAAGCTGTAGCTAACAAAATTTGATTGCTCATTATTAAGAAACATATTTTTAATTGATTTGCCAATTAAAGTTAAATTACTTAATTGTTTTGGAGAATGAAAAACACATAAATCTTTACTCAGTAAAGTTACTTTGTAGAGACGTTGTAGATAACGTCTCCACCAAATAAAATTAAGGGTAAAATGCCAACTGAGGTAAGCCGAGGGTTTCTTCCCAACCCATCATCAAATTGAGACATTGCACCGCTTGACCAGATTGCCCCTTGACAAGATTGTCAATTGCTGATATAACAATTACGCGATCGGTACGAGGGTCTACTTCCACACCGATGTAGCAGAGATTAGTCCCCGCAGCCCACTTCGTTTGGGGATAGATACCATTCGGCAAAATCTTAACTACCGGAGACGATCGGTAAAAAGCGCTATAGATCGTGAGTAGATCGTCTCTGACCAAACCGGGATCGCGCAGAGTAGCGTAAACTGTAGCCAAAATCCCCCGTACCATCGGAATCAAATGCGGCGTAAACTGAACTCTAACCTCATGTCCTGCCAAATCGCTACAAATTTGTTCGATTTCCGGAGTATGGCGATGGGCTGCGACCCCGTAAGCCCCCAGAGAGTTATCAGCTTCGGCGAGTAACATATTAGTTTTAGCATGACGACCGCCGCCAGAAGTTCCCGATTTAGCATCAATAATCGCCGTTTCCGGAACAATTAAACCTTGTTTGAGGAGAGGCGAAAGTGCTAAAAGACTAGCAGTAGGATAGCAACCAGGACAGCCGATTAATTGTGCCGACTTAATTTCCTCGCGATAAAGTTCCGGTAAACCATAGACAGCCATTGCTGCCGTCTCGCGATCGCTACGCTCTTTTTTATACCACGCCGTATAAGTATCGAGTTCTCGAAAACGATAATCAGCCGAAAGATCGAGAACCTTACAGCCTTTTTCTACCAACTGCGGAGCCAAATCGCAAGCCAAACCATTAGGCAAACCGAGAAAAACCACCTCACAGCGATCGGCGATCGCCTCGAGATCGATTTTCTCCACAGTCAAATTAACCAGATGACCCAAATGAGGATACAAGTCAGAATAAGGCTTTCCAGCACTACTTTCTCCACCCAGATAAACGATCTCCACCAGGGGATGTTCCAGCAAAAGCCGCATCAATTGTACACCTCCGTAACCGGAAGCACCGATTATTCCTACTGGTAAGCGTTGTCCTTCACCCATAGTTTGTTTTTCCTAGTACGCTTGAATACTGTATAACTTTTGCTGCATTTTAATACCAAAAACCGAAACTGAGCAGTATTTTTTTGTCCTCACTCGATCGAAGCAGAATCATCTAACGACGATTATTTAACAAAGCAAGTTAAAATCGGATCTGAGAAGCAATTTGTGCAACTGTATTATCGATTCTCAAAAATTATAGTGGAAGCGCCTCAAACTAACGGATTCAAATTTGACTCGATCGACGCTGCTTTGGCAGATATCAAAGCAGGTCGCGCGGTAGTGGTTGTAGATGATGAAAATCGAGAAAACGAGGGTGACTTAATTTGTGCTGCCCAGTTTGCTACACCTGATATGGTGAATTTTATGGCAGTGGAAGCAAGAGGACTAATTTGTCTGGCTATGACTGGATCTCGTCTGGATGCTCTCGATTTACCTTTGATGGTCAATAATAATCAAGATAGCAACCAAACTGCTTTTACTGTCAGTATTGATGCTGCGCCTCATTTAGGCGTAACTACTGGTATTTCCGCAGAAGATCGCGCTAGAACAATTCAAGTAGCAATTAATCCCGCTAGTCAATCAAATGACTTGCGTCGTCCCGGTCATATTTTTCCGATCCGGGCTAGGGAAGGTGGGGTTCTCAAACGGGCGGGTCATACCGAAGCTGCTGTGGATTTAGCCCGACTGTCAGGATTGTATCCCAGTGGGGTCATTTGCGAAATTCAAAATCCTGATGGTTCGATGGCGAGATTACCGGAGTTATTTGACTATGCCGAGAAACACGATCTCAAAATAATTAGTATTGCCGATCTGATTAGTTATCGTTTGGAATACGATCGCTTTGTTTATCGCGAAACTGTGGCGGAATTACCGACGGAATTTGGTAATTTCCAAATTTACGGTTATCGCAATAACTTGGACAATACCGATCATGTGGCGATCGTTAAAGGCGATCCTGCCCAGTTTCAAGACCAACCTGTGATGGTAAGAATGCACTCAGAATGCTTGACTGGCGATGCTTTGGGTTCGATGCGCTGTGACTGTCGGATGCAACTGAAAGCGGCTTTGAAAATGATTGAAACTGCTGGCGTTGGAGTGGTAGTTTATCTTCGTCAGGAAGGACGCGGGATTGGTTTAATTAACAAGCTGAAGGCGTATTCTCTCCAAGATATGGGCTTGGATACGGTGGAAGCTAACGAACGTCTTGGTTTTCCGGCGGACTTGCGCGACTATGGTATGGGAGCGCAAATGCTGAATGATTTGGGAATCAAGCAAATTCGTTTGATTACAAATAATCCTCGCAAAATTGCTGGTTTGAAGGGTTATGGTTTGGAAGTTGTCGATCGCGTTCCTTTGTTAATTGAAGCTACTGACTATAATTCTACTTATTTGGCGACGAAGGCGAAAAAACTCGGTCATATGCTGTTGCAAACTTATTTGTTAACTGTGGCAATTGACTGGGAAGATGAGATCCAGTCGGTGACGGAACGTTACGAACATCTCGAACAACTGCGTCGGTTGGCGCAATCTCACCATATCGTAGTCCAAGAAGAAGCTAGACCAGTAGCGATCGCGCTTTTTGGCAAACCAGATTTGACAATTCATCTCGGTTTCGACCAAGCTAAATTAGCTACACCCGATTGGTATAAATCGGCTAGTCATCCTTACGTTCAAGCGATCGCCAAAATTCTCGATCGCATCTCGAACGATCCCAAAATCAAACGTTTGGAATTTCTCGTGTCTGCTGGTGACGATCCGATGATGGGTTTACAAGTCAAGTTGGATCGTCAATGTTTCCCTCTCTCGCAAAAACCATCTTCGGTATGCGATCGTTGGGAAACTCAGCAAATTTACAGTTTTAGTAAATTAGGGACTGGGGATTAGGGATTGGGGATTGGGAATTGGGGTTTTCACCTTACCAGTAATCAGTTATCAGTGACCAGTTATGAGTTATCATCTGAGGCACTCCCCTCTAAAACTAGAAACTCCCACTAAACCGTTAGGTTAGTTGGGATAGTTCACGCATCAGCTTACCTTAGAAAAAGTAACCTATGAGTTTAGAGTCTACAGTTGCCGAAGCTTCGATCGAGCAAAGTTTAAAGCAATTTCTGATCGTTTTATCAGTATCCTTAAGTGTTGCTACCCTCTCGCGGATTTTTAGCTGGTTTCGCAAAATCCCCTACACTCTGCTTTTGGTAATCGTCGGCTTAGGATTAGCTTTTGTTAATATCCGACTTGTCAATCTCTCCCCAGAGTTGATTTTAGAGATTTTTCTGCCTCCGTTATTATTTGAGGCAGCTTGGAATATTAACTGGCGGGAATTGAAAGCTAATTGGCTACCAGTGATTCTCTTTGCCGTAGCTGGGGTGATAATTTCTGTATTAGGAATATCTTTCGCCCTGAGTTCGTTTACCAGCATTTCTTTAGCTACTGCTTTGTTAGTTGGGGCTAGTCTTTCTGCTACAGATCCGGTTTCGGTTGTCGCTTTGTTTCGCGAATTAGGTGCAGGCAAGCGTTTAACTGTTTTAATGGAAGGAGAGAGTTTATTTAATGATGGTGTTGCCGTTGTTGCTTTCGTTTTGTTAGTAGGAATACCTTTAGGAATTGAAGACTTTTCTCTCCCAACAACGATTACCCGTTTCGCTGCTTTTGTTGGTGTTGGTGTCGGGATTGGTTGTTTAGTTGGTTTTGGTATTTCTTATCTGACTCAACGCTTTGATATACCTTTAGTCGAACAATCTCTAACTTTAGTCTCTGCTTACGGGACTTATTTGATTACTGAAGAATTGGGTGGCTCTGGTGTAATTGGCGTAGTTACTGTAGGGATCATCCTCGGTAATTTTGGCTCGCGAATTGGCATGAATCCGCGCACTAGGCTGTTAGTTTCGGAATTTTGGGAATTTTTAGCCTTCTTTGTCAATTCCATCGTTTTTCTGTTGATTGGCGACCAAATTGAATTTGGAAGTTTAGCCAATAACTTAGATTTGATTTTTGTGGCGATCGCGGCTGTCTTGTTGACGAGAATTGTGGTAATTTTTGGTTTGGGTGCGATCGCTAATCTTTTTACCCCAGAAAAAATCGGTTTGCGCGAACAAACTGTACTTTGGTGGGGTGGTTTGCGCGGATCTGTCTCCATCGCCCTAGCTTTAAGTGTCCCAGTTATTCTCGATGGCAGACAAGATATCATTGATACTGTCTTTGGTGTTGTCTTATTCACCCTCTTAATTCAAGGTTTGACAACGCAAGTATTCCTCGAAAAACTTGACTTAATTGGCGATCAACCCATACGTCAACAATACTCCGAAGCCCTAGCCCGTCGCGAAGCTTTAAATCGAGTCTTAGTTTACCTGGCTGATGCCAAAATTTCCCCCGAAATTGACCTCGACTACTACAACTATCAACAACAACTCGTCAAAGCCCAACTCGAAAAAACTGAAGAAGAAATCCACAACTTGCAAAAAGAACACCCCCAATTGCAACAACTCAATATCGAACAATTGCGCGAAAAAATGTTAGATATTGAAGCCGAAACCTATGCCGAATTTATTCGCGCTGGACGTTTGAGTAAACGACTTTCTCCAGTCGTCCAACAAATTATGGCAGAAGCCGAAGAACATTAATTTATTCGTTCGTAGTTGCGCTTTAGTTCGACTACGAACTTATTCTTTGCTGCAATTGAAGGCTTTTTATTCACTTAAGTGATTATAAGATTTGGTAGCGAAGAGCATTTTGTTCAACTTGCAGTGACTTAAATCACTCATCACCATATTGTCAAGTCACCGTAAACAATCTTAACTGTTTGTTACATTTATTTACAGAAAGGCAAACAGGAGAACTTAAACAATGAAAACCGATTTAACTCTCAAACAACGCTATACCTTCGCATCCACCGTATTTAACGCCGACTTTGACAACGGAGCGCCCATCAACGCCAATCAAGCGTGGTCTTTATTCTTTACATTAGGTCAAAATGATGCTATTTTAGACGCTAATCCAGAATTAGGACGCTTTTTCAACAATCTTTTGCTCGGTATCGTCGCAACAGGAATGATTGGTGCAAGCATTTTCACATCTATCTAAAGTAAGAAAAAAGCAATCTTCCCTCTTTTTCTAACTCGAATGGCATAATTTCGTCATTCGAGTTTTTCACACTTCATTTTATCACAGATTTAGCACTTTTACAATCAAGATCGTAACAACTGACTAATTTTTTTCAACACACTTAAAACTTGCTCCAAATCGTTATTTCTTTCTAACGATAAAGCATAAGAACGACTATAAACTAGATTATCTTTTCCCGTAACTTTAACAAAAACAAACTCTCGTCCATTGACCAAAAAACCAAACCTAGGCTTTTCCTTACTAAGATTAGCCAACATATAAACTAAAGCTTGTGGTAAAGCTTCCATCACATCAAACTTGGTACTTGTCGATTCAATTACCAAAACCCAAAACCTTTGCTGAATCACTAAAACATCAATCTTTCCTCTAACAATTGCTTCCTCATCTTTTGCCGTAATTTCTACCGCAGCCTCCGTTTGAATAGCAAAAGGAAGTTGATAAAATCCAGTTAAATCTAATAAAGGCGATAAAACCACCATTTTCACCGCTTCTTCTAACAAAGGACGACGGCTAACCAAATTAAAATAATTACTTTTGATTCGCTTTAAAGCTTGTTTTTCTGTATCTGTTAAACTTGGTAAATTTTCTTGCCATTCCGGGAAAAAATCAGCATTTGTTGCTTGCTGAAGCTGAAATTGTGCTTGAATTTCTTCAAGAGTAATATCTTCAGCAGAAATAACTTGAACCATATATAAATTTCAACAAGTCAAAAACTTTTTCGGCAAGTGTAAAGAGAAGATTTGATATATAATTAGCCTATCAAATTCCAATTGTTAAATCTTTAACGAAGAATTATCAGTAACATCAACAAGCTGGATAATTTCAGACTTAGTTGTTTCCTCATGTAAGTCAACATAAAAATTGAAACCTTGATCGTAGAACAGTAAATTTTGCGTTTCAGGAACTAAAGAACGAAACCAAATTGCAAAAGAAGCACAAAATTCTAAAGAACCATCTAAACTAATTCCCTGTCCATCGCGGTGTAAGGCTCCATCTAACCTTTCTCCTTCTAATATAACCCATTCAAGAGCATAATAATCATCAGGGTTAGTAACGGTACGAATCTTAACTTCAGACCATTTCTGCTGAAGAGATTGAGTAAAATCAACTGAGTTTATTTTCCAAGAGGTTGATACTGGTGGGGTAATCAAATATTCCATTTTTTTTTCCTTGTTAATTAAGACACGACAATAACTTTACCAGGCAAATTAAACTGATTTAGTAAACTAACAAAAAAAGGAACACCTTCTTGAAGATTAATAATTACTTGAAGTCCCACAATAGGTGTTTGAGAATCATTGATTACAGCAGCATAACGTCGAAATTCATTTTCTACATCAGCAACCGCTTTTATCCGAATGAAAGGTGGTACTATTGAGTTAGTAATATAAGGACTGTTGTTAGGATTTGCAATATACTTAGCTTCAAGTAAATACCCAGTTTGAAAGTCTATTCCATCAGCCCAAATTTCTTCACCTCCGTCCCTAACTCTAATTTCTTCGCTACCACAATGTTGTATTTGAAATAAATGACGTTGACTATAAGTTGGAGTAAGTCTTCTGGGAAAATTATTTGCCCAAATTTTTATGGAATTGGTAGACTCACTCATGAACGGAAAACAATCATTAAATAAACTTGATAAATTATTGAAAAAACTAGAGTCATTGTAAAATACCTTGGGCGCGTAGGCGAGCTACGAAAGGAGATTCTCCAGCTTCGTTTTGCAGTTTTGACGCATACTGTTCTCGTTGTGCGATCGCTATTTCGATTTCCTCTTTACGATCCCAATAATATGCTAAAGCGGAGTAAATTTTACTTAAACTTAGATGAGGATAGTTATCGAGTAGTTCTTCAGGACTCCAGTTATATGCTTTGACTGAAGTAATTAGTTCTACTACTTTCATTGAAGTTCCTTCTAGATAAGGAACTTGCTGTGCGTCTAGTTGGATATATTTGTAGTCTGTGCTAGTAAATGTCATTTTTAAACCAAGGTAATTAAATTTATTGCTAATCTGAATTTAACTTATCATCTATAATTAGCCAAAATAGTCAAGTGGAAATTGTCCACCTGACTATTTTGCTACTTAATAATGACTTCCAGATTTGCGGTGGTGAACGGCGGTGACAGCATCAGTTGAGAAAACTTCGCCTTGTTCAGCAACGGCATAAACTAACCAATGATCGCCGCATTCCATACGATTGTCAACGCGACATTCCAAATAAGCTAAAGCATCTTTTAACACCGGACAACCGTTTTCTGCGGTATCAATTTCTACGCCTTCAAAACGGTCTTCTCCGGGACTAAATGGTTTGAGAAAATGCTTCATTAAACCAATATGTTTGCCTTCTTCTAAGACATTGAGAACGAATTTATTCCCAGTATGTAATAAAGATTCAATTGCCCTTTCTTTCGCAACTGCTACAGTTAAACCTGGTGGGTTGAATGTAGCTTGCGATACCCAAGAAGCTAACATCGCGCTGGAAAGTTCTTCTTGTTGAGTAGTAACGACGCAGAGAGAACCAACAATGCGTCCGACGGCTTGTTCGGTTCGGGCTGCTTGGGAGTCGCTGACGGGTCGTTTTTGGGCGACACTGGCTCTTTTTTTGGCTTTTTTCAAGGCTTGGGCGAAGTCTGTCCCTGCTTCTTCGCAATATTTGAGAGTCTTGTCGTCGGGTTTGAATTTGACGCGGATGGTTTCAAAGCCGAAGCGATATCCTCCATCTTTTAGTTTACTTTCTAAGAGGTCGATCGCTTCGCCACTCCATCCGAAGGAACCGAAAACGGCGGCTAGTTTGTTTTTGTCGGCGGTGGAGAGAACGATACCTAATGCTGTTTGAATAGGTGTAGGGGCGTGACCGCTAATTGTGGGGGAACCGATGATAAAGCCCGCCGATTTTTCCACAGCCGCTTTGATTTCTTCGGGGTCGGCAAATTCGCAGTTAATTGATTCTACACCAACGCCAGCTTTGGTGATGCCTCGCGCGATCGCCTGAGCGACTGTGGCTGTGTTACCATAAGCTGAGGCGTAAAGTAAGGCGACGCTTAGATCTTGGGCTTTTTGTTGCGCTGCCCATTGTTTGTATGCCACAGTTAATTCGGTTAAACCGTAGCGTACCAACGGTCCATGTCCGGTAGCATATAATCTGGCGGGATAGTCGCTTAATTTTTCGAGGGCGGTTTCGACTTGGCGGGCGTGGGGAGCCATGAGACAATCGAAGTAATAACGCCGATCTTCGCGATAAGTTTGCCAACCTTCGTCAAAAATTTGGTCGCTGCATACGTGCGCCCCAAATAGTTTATCAGTAAAGAGGATTTCTGTGTGGGGGTCGTAGGTACAAAGTTGGTCGGGGAAGCGAGGGTTAGGTGTGGTAATGAATTCTAACAAATGACCGCCGCCTAAGTCTAGGGTTTCGTCGGCTTTGATGACTTTGATGTTTAGTTCTTGGTCTGGTATGATTTGGCGTAGCGATCGCGTTCCGGGATTGGAACAAACAAAGGTAATTTGGGGCGCTATTTCTAGTAAGGCTTTGATAGTTACGCCGCGATTTGGGTTCACGTGACCTAAAATTAGGTAATCGATGGTTTTGGGGTCAATACGTTCTTTGAAAGCTGTGACAAAGATTTCCGTAAATGATTCCCCTGGTGGGTCGAATAAAGCAGTTTTCTCTGCTTGAATCAAGAAAGAATTAGCAGTCGTACCTTTTTTGAGAGCATATTCTATTTCAAATTTTAGCCGATCCCAAGTACGCGATCGCATAACTGTGGTTTGGGCTGCAATGGGAAGAACTTGTACGTCACGTGGTTTCATAATTTAATTATTGGTTAATTTTTATTAGTTTACAGTTTGGTTTTCCTGACACTGAATATATTCGTGCAATGCTTGATTTATTAAAGCTTGGTAGTCACCACCACCCATAGCATGAACTTTCGTGCGAAACCAGTCTAATATTTCCTTATCCAAAGGAATATTCACCTTTATTTGTTTTTCTGAAATGGGAATCATTGCCCCTTTTTTACCTTTTGAGAAATCATAGTTATCTTTCATTTTTATCGATTTAGCTAAGTTTTTTATTTACTAAACTATCCCTAATATCCTCAGAGTAGATGATTTGCAAAAATAATATTTAATTGTCTGGTGGCTCAACTTTATCTGCAACATCTCCATCAATTTCACGAATGATTTACATTGCCGTCTTTTAGGTTTTCAATCTCCTTTTTCTTTGATTTTTTATAGAAACTAGGGTTTGTTTACAAGCTATATTAGCTTTTCTCAACTATCATTCTATTCAGATTCTTCGCTACATTTTTTCTCGCTCAAAATGACAACTTTTAGTTTGAGAAATAAACTCTATACTGTTCTGCTTTTTAAGTGTAGTAGCGACCAAGATGGTCGCACTACTTTTGCAATTACTAACAATTGAGTTTGAATGACAAACAGCTTCACAAAGTTAGCTAAAATTGTCTTAATCTAGATTTTGGGCTAGATTTTATTCGCTCAAAATGAATTTTAACTTATCAAACAAACCCTAGAAACACTCGTTAAAAATGAGAAAATTGCCCACTATTTTTAGTAGTAATTCCCCACTTTACGATGATGAACTGCTGTCAGGGCTTCGGGTTTAGAAACACGACCATCGTTAACTTTACTATAAACTATCCAATGATCGTTACATTCCATCCGACTGACTACTTCGCATTCCATGTAAGCAAGTGCATCGGTTAAAATTGGTGAATTATTGTTAGCTACGCGAGTTTCTACACCTGCAAAACGATCTGCACCAGGGGGGAAACGCTTGAGAAAATGCTTCATTAAAGCTTGATATTTCCCATCTTCAAGGACATTTAAGACAAAGGTATCACCTACTTGCATAAAAGATTCGATCGCGCGATCTTTTGCAACTGCTACAGTAAATCCTAAAGGTTCAAAACTAGCTTGGTTTACCCAAGAAGCTAACATCGCACCTTTACTATCTCCTTTTTGGGCAGTAATAATATATAAACCACCACTCAAACGTCCCATTGCTAAACTCAATTGATTATTAACAGACTTACGCTTTTTAATGTTGCGATCGCGTGTTAACATTTGTCCTAAGTCTGTCCCGGCTTCTTCGCATTCTTGATAGGTGGCTTCGCTGGGTGTATCCTTAATTCTAATGGAAGGAAAGCCTTCGCTTAAGCCGATATCGCGAAATTTATTTAACAAAGGGTCGATCGGTTCGTCATCGCCGCCGTATGATTCAAATATGGCGATCGCTTGTTTATCTTTGGCGGCTGCTAAAATTGTCCCGATGGTAGCTGTGGTTGCTTTGACCATTTCACCGGATGCGGGAGGCATACCAATTACTATACCAGCCGCACGACTGACTAATTCTTGCACTTCTTGCGCGTCGGCTGATTTTAAGTCTATCATTTCTACGCCTACGCCTGTTTTGGTGATTCCTTTGGCTATAGCTTGAGAAAGGCGATCGCTATAGCCGTAGTCGGAGGTGTAAAATACAGCTACGATGTTTTCTGCTTTCGCTTGGGCTTTACTCCAGTCTCGATAGCGATTAATCAACTCGTCTACATTATGCCGTAAAACGGGTCCGTGACCGTTAGCGACCATGTTCACGTCACCGAGTTTTTCCATTCGCTTTAATGCAGATAAGACGGAACGAGCGTTAGGAGCCATTAAGCAGTCATAATAAAAACGGTAGTCTGCTTCGATCGCGCCTAAGTCTTCGTCGTATAATTTATCCGAGCAGTAGTGCATTCCAAAAGCATCACAGGTAAACATGACTTGAGTACCTGCATCGTAACTGAAAATTGTATCGGGCCAATGTAAATTAGGGGCATTGACAAATTCTAAACTATGTCCGTTACCTAAGTCTAGTTGGTCGCCATTTTTAACGATTTGTTTCTCGAAAGGTTGATGAACTAAATTTTCTAAGAATTGAATTGCGACTTTGGAACCAACTACAATTGCTTGGGGTGCGAGTTCTAAGAAATCCTTGACTAAACCGCTATGATCTGGTTCAGTATGACTAATCACTAGGTAGTCAATTTGTTGGGGATCGATTAAATTAGTGAGAGTATCCAGATATAACTGACGGAATTTTTCGTGAGAAGTATCGACAAGGGCGACTTTTTCACCGCGAATGAGAAACGAATTGTAGGTAGTACCGTTTTGTAAACCAAATTCGATATCAAAACGATCGCGATCCCAGTCTAACGAACGAATAGCCGTTGTGTCTTGGGCGATCTCATCTACCTGCATCGTTAAACGCTTTTGCTGAGGTTCAGTTACTGCAACCATTTAACATCTCCTTAAACTTTTTTGTTAATTTCTTATATTTTCTTTATTTTTACACAGGAACTTGCTCGCGATCGCTTAAAAATCTTATGATTGCTCTAGCTGGCTTTAATAATACTCAAGATTGGATCGCTTTGGCGATCGGAAATTCTCGTTTACATTGGGGGCGTTTTTGCGGTGCAAATCTTCTCAAAAGTTGGGATACTAAATATCTTACCCAACCTGTGGTTGAAGATAATTTACCTGTCTGTCTCGCTTCTGTTGTCCCCAGTCAAACTCAACTCTGGGAAACTTATCCCCAACTTGAAATCATTAAATTAGAGCATATTCCCCTAAAAGGAGTTTACCCGACAATGGGCTGCGATCGCGCTTTAGCTTTGTGGGGGGCAATCCAAACTTACAACCCACCTGTATTAGTTGTTGACGCAGGAACCGCTTTAACTTTCACTGGAGCTGATTATAACTCTCAACTGGTCGGTGGCGCAATTTTACCTGGTTTAAGTTCCCAATTTTACTCTCTGGCTACGAAAACCGCAGCTTTACCACAAGTAGAATTTCCTGCGAAATTACCTTCACGTTGGGCTAATGATACTAGATCGGCGATCGCTAGTGGAATTCTGTATACAACTTTAGCAGGAATTAAAGATTATTTGTGTAATTGGTGGGATTTATTTCCCGAAAGTCAAGTTATTCTTACTGGTGGTGACTCTAGCACAATTTGTGCATATTTGCAAGAGCTAGAGCCAAAAATTGCCGAGAAAATTATTTTTGATGCTGAGTTAGTATTTTGGGGAATGCGATCGCTCGTTGTCAAGAATTATTAGCAACCACAGATGAACACAGATAAACGCGGATAATTAATTGGTGTGGATTTGTCATTAAAAATATTATCTATAATTAAGCTAACTTTTGGTGAATAAGACATGACTTACACTCCATCTAAACTACTTAGCTTCTCGGAGTTTATTACCCAATATGGGGATAATACACGCTATGAATTAATTGACGGAGAACTCAGAGATAGGTCACATACTGGTCCTCATGAAGCGGTTGCTGGAAGTATTGCTGGTAGAATTTATGTCGAAATTTTTCGGGCTAATTTAAACTGGTTGATTCCTAAAAATTGTTTAATCAAACCACTAAATGCTGAAGCTACAGCTTTACGTCCTGATGTAGTTATTTTAGATAAAAATGAACTTTTTCAAGAACCTCTTTGGCAAAAAGAACCTGTGATTTGTAACGGTAAAACTATTAAGCTAGTTGCAGAAGTAGTTAGCAGTAATTGGCAAGATGATTATGCACGAAAAGTTGAAGAATACGCTTTTTTAAATATTCTTGAATATTGGATTGTAGACTTTCGCGGCTTGGGTGGTTTACAATTTATCGGCAATCCCAAGCAACCTACTTTCACAATTTGTCAGTTAGTTAATGGCGTGTATCAGCAGCAACAATATCGTTTAGGAGAGGCAATTTATTCTCGTTTATTTCCTAATTTACAGCTCAAACTTGACGATCTTATGCCAACTTAAATTTCAAGAGGTTTAATTTTGCAGTAGCTAGTCAATTTTTCTCAATCAACAAACTCCAAAAAGGGCAAAACCTGACCAATATTTAGGGTGAGGATATCTTTTCATTGTTGCTAACATTGCTTGACGCAAAGCTTGGGGTTTATTGCCATAAGCGAGAAAGTAAAGATAAAATTCACTAAATAGTATTTCTTGGGGAGCATCAGGTAACGACCAGAGAGAAAGAATAACACTTTCTGCTCCTTGAATCAATAAAGTAGTTGCTAAAATTTCGCCACCATGTCCCCAAATATTACCGGGTTTAGTATCGCAGCCACTAAGGACAATTAATTCTGCTTGTAATTGCAAGTTTAGCCAATTTCTTATTGTCAGTAAACCGCGAGATTCTTTTTCTGGTGCAAGTGCGATCGCACCAGTTATACTACCTTCATCACTTAAAAATCCTTGACTAGCGAGGTGAATAATTTTCGCTGCGGTTATTTGGTTAAGAATGTTTGTTTTTGTTGCTCTTTTTCCGAGTACAGGTGTAGTCTTGAATAAAGTAGCGATCGCGAGCGCTACTCTTTCGTTTTTAGGTTGTTCATTTAGTGGTAATGTTGGTAAATTTAAATTAGAGAAGTCAGCATTACCTACAACTAAAACAGACTTGTGGTTCGATTTTTTGGGCGGGGATTTTTGCTGAACAAAATTGAGCATTCCCAGAGAAGGAAGAGTAACAATTGTATGTTTTTCAATTAAATATTTTTGCTCGGAACTAACTAAAGCAGCGAAAGGAACTAAAAATAAAAAATCTTGAGGAATAAAACCGACAACTGCTTCAGGATCTTGAGGTAATAACTCAGCAATAGGTTCGATCAGCAGTTGATAAAGATAAGCCAAATTTTGGCGATATATTTCGTAATTTTCCCGATCGGCATTATCCGAAAATTCGCGAATACTGCGAACTAAACCGCCCAGAGAAATTTGTTCTTGTTGCCAAAAAGGTTTCAAATTTACTTGCTTAAAAATCATTTCTCCCGTAGTTTTTAGCAACCAAATAAACAAATTTGTTGGATAAATATAAGCAGATTCATTGCCAAAATTAAAGCGATAAAACTGATAAAACTGACTGCGATCGTATAAAACTGAATAGTAAACTAAAGTGATCCCAGCAGTTTTAGCAATTTGCTGAATTTGTGAGCTTGAAAGAGGGGAAAAATCAGGAAAAGTTTCAGTTTTTACTAATAAATGATTAGCCAAGAAATTTTTTAACAAAGAAATTCGCCCTTGTTCGGCAACTTCCAAAGCAGCTTCAAGTCGATTTTGAGCAACTAAAACTTTCTCGAACGACCGATAGATATCAGGAGATGAATTGAGCATTTAGGCTAAAAAATTGACAAATTGACGAATTGACTCAGCAACGATCGCGCTACAAGATTCAGGAAAATCCCTTCCACCATAGGAGAGATACTTGAGTTTAGCATTGCTTGCTAACTTAGCATAAAGTTGAGAGCGAGCGATGCGATCGAGACGATCTTTTTCACCTTGAAGAACTAAGATCGGTATTTGTAACTCTGGCAATCGTTTTTGCAATAACTCCGCTTGAATTTCTTCACGACGGCGGCGAAATAATAGTCGATAACCCACAGGAGATTGTAAAATTTGTTGGTAGTAGGCAAACCATTGTCTTAATTGGTTTTTTTTCCCCAAGATTACTGCTAAAGGAGACAAAATTCGTAATAGCCAAAATATGACAGAGAAATGACCGATTAACCAACGTTGCCAGTACCGTTTTTTACCAGCAACTTCTACTCCTTCTGGTGCTAATAATACTAAACCAGAAACTCGATCTGGATATTTCAGGGCATAACTAGCAGCAATCCAACCACCGAGAGAGTGACCGATTAAAATTACTTGTTGCAAATGCAATGCGTCCAAGTATTCTGCTAAACTTTCTACCTGCCAGTCAATAGAGTAATGGACTTGAGGACGTTCGGACTCACCAAAACCCAATAAATCAGGTGCAAAGCAGTGATATTCTTGAGCGAGGTGTTCGATCGCGGATATCCACTGACTGCTATCCGAGTAAGTTCCATGTAAAAATACTAACGCCGTGCCGCTTCCCACTTCGCGCCAAAACATTTGTCCTTGAGACAGACGTATGCGAGAATTTCGTAGCAGTATAACCATCGTGGTAAAATCTTCTCGATCGAGGTAAGTCTCGCTGAACTTAAGCAACTACAGTCAAACCGTTGAGATAGTCTTTTAACTGGCGATCGTGATCGTGACTGAGTTCGCCTAAAGGTAAAGTATCAGAGCCGAATGCCTTGACTTCTATAACTTCTAGGGTATCCTCAATTTGAAAGTCGCCGCGAGCATCTACTTCGATAACTATGCAAATCGAATGAACTCTGGGATCTCGATCGGGTGCTGAATAAACGCCGATTAAACGACGAATTTTAACTAATTCTAACCCAGTTTCTTCTTTTAATTCCCTAGCGGCACTGGTGGGAATGTCTTCACCCCAGTTAACAAAACCGCCTGGAATACCCCATTGTCCCGTGTCTCGCCGCCGAATGAGAACAATTTTATCGTCTGGTAAAATTGGAATAACGCTGATGCCAGCGATCGGATGTCGGAAAATAAGCCCCACAACCGTCTGAAGATACTGCCATGCACGACGCAAAGGTAATAACAAAGGTTTTGCCTCCTGACTCGGTGGCTGATAGTTACTCATAAGATCGACTTTACTGCAATTTTTCTTCGATTTGTCAGTTTGCAGGAGCGATCGCTAATTCCTTTCTTGACAAACAGCCAGT
>NZ_JAAHBQ010000002.1 GCF_020144665.1 Oscillatoria salina IIICB1
GTGCTGTTGGTATCTACTCGCTGAATGGGTGTGGAGGTAATTGTGGGTGGATGATTGATTGGGGTTGATTGGACGATGAGGTTATAGGTTTGAGTGGTAGTTGCACCGACTGTGTCGCTTACCATGACTGTGATTTCATGGTTTCCTATTTGAGTGAGTTGGGGAGTCCAATTTATTTGTCCAAGTTGGTTGATGGTGAGGTTGTCTGGTGCGCTAGTTAGGGTGTAGGTTAAGGGGTCGTTGTCGCTGTCGGTGGCGGCGATTTGATAGGTGTATGCTTGGTCTATGCTGGTAGAGGTGATGGGTGTGGAGTGGATTTGGGGTGGTGTGTTGATTCCTTTGACTTCGAGGGTGAATTCTTGGGTGGTGGATAGTCCGAGATGGTCACTTAGTTGAATTGTAACTTGATGAGTGCCGATTTGGTTTGGGGTGGGTTGCCAACTAATTGTACCTGTTTGGGGGTCGATGACCATTCCCACGGGTGCGGTGGTTAGATTCCAGAGTTTGATTTGGATTTAGAACAAAAGAGTAAGATTCAACTTAATGCAAGAGTTGCAGCGTGTTGACACCTTATAGCAGTTTCTCTAGCAATACGGCTAAATATAAAATTAAGATGCTGGGAACTGCCAAATTTTGTTTATATCAGAGGATTTTAGATTTTCTAAGTTGGCTCTAACCACTTTATTGTCTGGTTCTTTTTCTAGAATTTTTTCGCACAGTTGAATTTTGCTTTGCTCGTCAGATGCTAAAGTAGCTTCTAAAAATAACACATCTACTCTTTCTGGATTGATTTCTTTAGCTTTATTTAGTTGAATTCTGCTGTTATCATCTTCTCCTATCAGCCAAAAAACTCCACCGAGGTGAAGAATAGCTTTAACATTTTTGGGTTCAAGTTCGATAAGCCTTTGATATAAAGGAACAGAAATTTCTGACTCTGGATAGCTTACTCGACCAAGATAGTTTAATTCATTAGTGTTATACTCTTTCGCTAGCAGTCTTTCAAAAAGTGCCATTTCTTGACTGTTCAAACCTCCATTTAAGTGTGACAAACATAGTACATCTAGTCTTTCAGGTCTTATTTCTTTGGCTACTTTGAGTTTGACTTTGCTTTCTTGCTCATTCCCCAAACACCATAAGCTCAATCCCATCCCGACAATTGCTTCAATGTCCTGGGAATTTAGCTCGATAGCTCGCTCAAACAGAAAAACTGCAATTTCCTGGTACACCATATCTAGTTTAGCCATACGTTTTAACTGAATCGTATTAGTTTCTCGACCCAGCCAACTTTCAAACTGCTGTCTGTCTTCATTATTCATTTCTTCCTTACTGCTGTAAGTTAAAATCAGGTCTTCAAGGGTTTTCATTATTTTGATCCTTCTATATTTTTACTCTAATCTTAATAGAGTCAGACTAAGATTGTGAATCAATCTTAGTCTGATTTTACAAGGAGATTTAGGGAATTTGGAGAAGCATACTTTCAACCCAAGACCCAGAAACCATGACTAGTATGTAGAAAATTGCAAATCGCGTATTGTTTTACTCGAAAGCATTACTGCGTTTGAACGTAATCCACAAATTTAAGCTAGACGCGCTAATCTTACATTAAGGAATGGGGTGCGAACATTCACTGATTGGAACAAAAGCAGTGTTAATTATTATCCGACCAGTATTGTATCTAAAATACCTAATCGTAGTTGTAACATTGCGACCTGGAAAAGTAGAGCTTGGAATTTCAGTAATCAACGTACCAGGGGAGCCTACTGACCCAGGAGTCCCTGTCAGGCTTGAAGCTACAGAACTAACAGTGTTGACCAATAGATCCCTTTGCTCTGACCATGTTGGAGCAAGATCGTCAAGACAGTGTTTAGGTTTGTTAACATGATCGTCCTTTACATCTATGCTGAAGCCATAACCTCCACCTCCAGTTGTAGAGATAGCTAAAATTGTCTGAGTAGTTGGTATTGCTACCGAACCAATGAGATACCCCTCACTAACCACTGCGGGAACTGTGCCGCCTCCTGCCAAACCTACAGAACCTGATGGTCCAGTAAAGCCTCCACCAGCCAATCCCAGAAACACTCCAAGTGTGTTTGCTCCAGCCCAAAATATTTCGCGATTGAATTCCTCTGGTGTCTCGGCTACCGCTGCTTTATAGCTGTGATGGACAGCTTTGGTTGCATTTATAAGTGCTGAGACAGCACTCAGCGTTCCCAAAACTTCTTTTATGCTAAATAATCCTGATGGATCAATATAACTAACCGGATTCCCATTCCCATAAAGGTACTTATGCAGAGTAATCGGTTCCCCTAACCTACCCTCATAACTATCCCGTCGAGTAAACCTCCCCAACCCAGGATCATAAAACCTCTGCCTTAAATAATACTCCTCCAACTCCTCATCAAACTGTTCCCCCGCAAACAGGTAACTATTCTCACTTTCCCCAGTAGACTCAATCTCCTCCCCAAAAACATCATAATCATAAGTATCAGTAACCACCCCCATCTCATCAGTCAACACGCGGGTACTACCCAAACCATCAACCTGATATAAATCCTTCTCCCCATTACGACTCTGGGAAATCAAATCATGACCATAGACATAAAACGCCTGTAACTCAACAGTGCTAAACTCTTCTAATACCTGAGCATAAGGACGATTTTTATCAATCAGATATTCGGTAGTCTCCCCATTAACCGTACTACTAACTCGAATACCCTCATCATCGTATTCATACTCAACCACATCCCCATTCGGCAATTTAACCCGTACCAAGCGATTATCGTCATTCCAGGTATAAGTGGTTGTTTCGCTTACCCCATCTACAACCTTGGTACGACTAATCAGATTGCCATTATCATCATAGTTATAGGTAATGCTATGAACCGTTTCTCCATCTTTGACTAAAGTTTCTGTTGACAAACGGTCATTATCATCATAAACATAACTCGTAACCCCCAATTGAGAATCATCCCGCAGAGTACGATTCCCCACATCATCATAGCTATAACTAATTACCCGTTGACCATCATTAATCTTCTCTTGGGTTAACCGATAAAGGTCATCATACTCATACTCTACCCGACGATTGTTCGCTTCAGTTACCGAGAGACGATGACCCGCATCATTCAACTGATAATCATAGCTAGAAAGCACCTCATCACTCAAAGTGTTCTCTAACCATACCAAACGATTCAGATCGTCGTATTTGCGAGTCTCCACCACCCCATTAGGAAACTCAGTACGAATCAAATTATTCGCATCATCGTAAGCATAAATAGTAGTTCCTCCCTCAGAAGCAGTAACCGTTTCCAAACGATTCCGTTCATCATAGGTATAATCCACCCTACCATTAGGAGTAATTACCGTAGTACGATTTCCGGCTGCATCGTATTCATATTCAATCGTATGTCCATTATCGGTGGTTTCTCCCTCTGGGTCATTACGCCAGAGTAGACGACCTAACTCATCGTAACCGAATTCTGTGACTCCACGACCGTCAGTAATCGATTCAATTTGTCCATTAGCGGTGTAGGTATAGCTGACATCAGCATCATCTTCATAGTCTTTGAAGATAATGCGATTCATGGCATCATAGTTATACCCAGTAACTTCCCCATTAAAGTCAGTATAGGTCTTTAAATTTCCTACAGCATCGTAGGTACTAAGGGAACTTTGTCCGAGAGGTAATTCTACAGCAATGCGACGACCTAGCTTATCGTACGAGTATTTAGTAATCTGGTCGTTAGCATCTTCAACTTCAAGAAGACGACCTAGTTCATCATAGCGATATTCAGTTTTCAGTTCTCGGCGATTTTCACTCTCCTGGTTGAGGAATTGAACTACAGCCGTTAAACGTCCTAAATCATTGTATTCAAATTCTACAACTTTACCATTTTGGTCGGTTACGCTTTCACGACGACCGAGAGAGTCATAACTGATGTGAGTGCTGGTATCATCATGGAAGATGGTCTTGGTGAGTCGTCCTACGTCGTCATATTCGTAGTTGGTGGTATGACCTTCTTCATTAGTTTCGCTTAACTTGCGACCTGTGGCATCATACTCTACTGTGGTTGTGGGATTATCGCTAAGGTCTAATGGTGTATCGTCAGGGTAGAAGGTGGTTGTGCGTCGTCCGAGAGCATCATAACGATATTCGGTACGATTTCCTCGTTCGTCTATGTTAGCTTGGATGCGACCGTCTTGAGTATATTCGGTGCGTATTCGATGATTATCGTTTAGGTAAGCGGGGGATGCGTCGGGATAAACAATTTCAGTCCAGTCTACAGTAGTTAAAGTCTCACCTGGAGCGATTTGTGCTAAAAGTTGTTCTAAGGTCTCACTTTCATCGGAATAAATCGTTTCAATTAATCTCCCGACTGGATCATAATTGTAATAAGTAACTCTTCGGGTTTGGTCAATCTCAGCACGCTGGCGACCTCCTTTATCGTAAAGAGTTATAATACGTGGATTATCGTCAAGGGTTTCTGGAGTATTATCGGGATAAATTGTCTCAATTAACTGACCTTGAGCGTCGTAACGATATTCAGTTTTTCTTAAGAGTGCATCAATAACCGCAGTTTGTTGGTTATTAGCATCATATTCATAATGAGTGGTAAATTCTTCGGCATCGGTAACTTCTCGAAGATTTCCTTCTTTATCGTAGCGAGAGCGAGTGACTATTTCTTCGATACCGTTATTTGTTGTTACTGTGCGCGTTTCACTTTCTCGGTTTCCTTGATAATCGTAGGTATAGGTGGTTTGATTACCTGCTGCATCAGTTACTTTGGTTACATTACCTCGACTATTATAGCTAAAGGAGGTAATCTTGTCTTGGGTATCGGTGAGGAAGCGTAAGTTACCGCTACTGTCATAACTATATTTGGTAATGTTTCCGGCTGCATCTTTACTGGATAAAAGATTACCACGGCTATCGTAGCTATAAGTTGTGGTATTTCCTAATGCGTCAGTTTCACTCAAAAGACGGTTGTATTTACCATAAGTCCAGCGAGTAGTATTCCCCAACGCATCAGTCTCACTCAACTTATTCCCATCAGCATCATAACTATACCTAGTAGTCCAACCCTCAACTCCACTCTCATCCGTAATCAGAGTTTCCGTCTTCAAATTATTATCATCATCATAACTACGCTGAGTAACTAACCCAACCGCATCAATCTCGGTAACAACATTACCCCGCTCATCATACTCATAAATAGTCTCATGACCAAATACATCCCGTACTGTCTGGATTGAATTATCCGGGTCATATACTAACTCTACTGCTTCCCCATTAACATCAATAATTCTCTTTAAGCGACCCTCTTGATCATACTCACTTCTCACCCCACTTCTACCCAACGGGTCGATAATCTCTGCTAAATAATGCTTCCTCTCCTCATCATACTCAAACCCAGTCCTATTCCCGGACCTATCAATAACCCCAACTAAATCACCCTGAGCATCATACTCATACTTAATCTTATTCCCCTCTGGGTTAATCGCCGCCACAATCCTTCGGTGCACATCCCTCTCAAAAGTAACCGATACCCCAGTCGAACTAACAATCCCCCCCTCACTAAAACTCAACTGATTATCATTAGTATCCGTAACCGTAATTAAATCGCCACTATCTGCATCAATCTCATACTCAACACCATCACCAGTCTCTAAAATATAAACCCCACCAAAACGCGTGGCTGCGGGATTATAGGGAACTGCACTCACTACCTCGACATACTCATCACTACCCGCTTTGCGAATTAAATAAGTATTCTGTGCATTTTTCACTCTCAAAGTCAAATCGCTGCCATCATCGGCGACAAACTCCGGATGATACATCAGTCCCGCAGCAGCCCCAGAACCGAGAAAACCCAGTAAATATTGATTGAGAATACTACCCTTTGGCTTAAATGTAAAGCCGGTTCGTTCTCCACCAGGAAGAGTTATATAAACCCTCTCTTGTGATGAAAATGCACTATAAATACCTAATAATTCTTCTTGTGCGGTACGTTCTCGTGCTGAAGTAGTTAAATCGGTATCGCGAAACTCCAAACGCCAACCATAACCAAAGTTATCACTTCGATTGGCACCTAAACTATCATATGTCCTGGTCAGTGATATGGGAATCCCCGCTACGGGTATTTCTAAGTCGGTAAATGAGAGTTGGAAGTTACCTAACTTCAACTCCCCAGTTACATCGACAATTACTTCGTCAATGGCACTGTTACCACCACTATCGGTTGCCGTCAAGCGTAGGATGTAACTACCATTCTCTAATAATGAGGTATCGAATTTACCTAACTTAGCGTCATTGACGGAGGTATTTCCTCTGGCTATTTCAACAAATTCGCCACCTTTTTGGGGTGCTATTTCGAGGATGTAGTTTACTTCTCCCTCATCGGTTACGGTACCGATAATGTCTGTGGGGGCTGTAATCGGATTGTCGCTAATCTGGGGGGCTAAAATTGCTACTGGGGAAACACCCTTTGACGGTGCGTTTGACCTCCATACAGGCATCTTTTGCCAAGCGTAGGACTCGTTTGAGGCTGGGTCGGATGATAGGAGTAAGGTCTTTGGCGCGACGTAGGGTTTGTTTGGTTTGTTGGAGTTCTTCAGTGAGTTGTTGGTTTTCTTGTTCTAAACTTAAAGTTGGAGATTTGCTAGGATATCTAATCTAATGGAGGTCAAGGATAGAAAAAAATGCCAGGAACTAAGTCCAGTGGTCGTCCAGGGGGGAATCCTAACATCAAGAGTTACGGATTTAAAACAGATCGATCTGAACCACTACGAGAAAATCTTCAATTGAGAATCTCTGCTTCAATGAAAGAACAACTTAAAAGTCGAGAGAATTGGCAAGAGTTTGTTCGGGAAGCGATCGCCGAAAAACTGAAATCTGTGTAGTCTGATGTGTTGTCAGAATTTTTTCTGGTAAGGTAACGCCACGAACCCTAGGTTAACGCCCGAATACGGCTTAGAAAGGAATTATGTTTTCTAGTTCGGGAGAGTGTAAAACTAATTTTGATAGTGCTTCTCTTGCTGCCTGTCTGACCTCTTTATTGTTGTCTTGCAATGCTTTAATCAATGGTTCTGCTGCACGAGAATCTTTGATTTCTCCTAATGCCCAAGCTGCTGCTTTTCGGGATTCTTCCCAGTCGTCTTTGAGGAGATAAATTAAAGGTAAAGTAGCTCGCTTGTCTTTCAATTGACCTAAAGCTTTAGCTGCACAAACTCGACTAAAAGGATTTGCTTGAAAAAAGGTATTATCTTGTAAAGCGGCGATTAGAATAGGAACAGATCTGATGTCTCCTAGTTCTCCTAAAAGCTTTGGTAGTCCTGTTTCTAATTTAAAATAGTCAAAGAGATCTGGATTTTTTCTATATAATTTTAAGTCTATACCAAGATAATTTGTTCTAAAATCAGGTTTTTTATACGCATTAATTAAATCAGTCAACCACTGAATTAAGGATTGACAATTTCTTAAATCTTTAAATTCTACAAGTTCATATATAGTATATGTCCAAGCTAATTGAGAGAATGATTGTTCTTGGATAATTTCTGAAGCAAACTCTCGAAGCTCGGAATTATATTTCCGCCAAATTTTATTTTCTGATTCGTAATACTTACCAAAAGTATATCGATCATAAATTCCATTTTCGTAACATTCAGCTATTGTTAACATCATAGAAGTTACGCTACTGTATTTGTCTAAAACATTCTCTCCTTCTTCAAAAGAATTAAATATTACAGGATTCAGGTTTTTTTCTTGATTAATCCATAGATTTCCTGAATGATAGCAATCTATATCGTAATAACGGATGGTATAAAAAATAGGTAAAATCTCAATTTTCTTTAGATAATTTTCCCAATCTGGGGAATATAAATACAGAAGATGATTCTCTAAGTATTTCTGTTTATTTAAATTTTTTAAGTATATTTTAACAACTTCCTGTAGAGGTCTAAATGACCAACTATGTTTGAAAATCAGACCTTCATCGTACAAATTTTTTCCTTGGTATAATGCTCCATTTCTCCATTGATAAAGTTCATAAATTTCTGAAGGCAATTGAAATGGTAAATCTTTAATTAGATTATTTATTTTACCTTTTAATAAGCCAGGTTGTAGATATTTCACATAATACGACCTATGTTGCTCAATCCAACTAAAAATTCTGTTTAAAGCATTTGTTAATTGTGAAACCATAATAGAAATAAAACTTTTTCTTGATTTTAGAACAGAGCGTTGCTAGCTTAAGCTATGAATTACATTTTTTTACATTTTGGAATAAGCGTGAAATTGCTATTGCTATAAGAGTAGATATGTTAGCCTAAGCCGGAGAGTCGCCCTTAGACTTAGGTTAACAGTTTTCTGTCCTGTAGAGACCTAGTAATTCTACATCTCAAACAAGGTAAAATTATGAGTTCACCCAATTGCTAAACGCCACGCTTAGAAAGGAATTTCTTGTCCAGTCTCGATCCATCGTGGCAATCCTTGTCTGTCTTCCCAATAAGTTGTTGGTATATTATCTACTCTGACTCCAAACCAACTATAGTAAGGATGATTTACTGTGAGTGCTAATTGATAAAAACTGCCAAGATATCTTCCTGCTGTGCGATTGTGCTGTCTATTTATAAGTCTTAAATCCACTCTCCCAGCGTTATAATTTAGCGGTCCACCTTGCAAAGTTGAGTTGTAAGGAATACTCGTCACAATCTCTATTATTAAACTGTGGTTGGTACACACCACTAATCCATTGGCAAGGACCTTGAACCGCATTATACCAAGATATAGGACCACCACTATTAGGTGGACTAGCAGGTCCACTCCATTCATTCCATCCAGGAGCAATATAAGCTAAAAATGATTGTCCAGTTTGTACTATGGCATCTCTTGTATGTTGTGCAGCTTCAGTTATTGTTGTGTCAGAAAGTCCCCAAACAATAACAGGAAATCCTTCGAGATCGCAGTTATCAGCCCCTTGTGTTCCATTACACTCTTCAACTTTTTCTCTGACAACTTGGTAATGTTCACTCCTTATAGGAATACTAAGAAATGTTTCCACTCCTCGATGATTAATATCTTTTAAATAACCAGGAACCACAATATTATCAGAATCCTCTCTCCTGATAGTAGCTACTGGAACATTACGAGAAACAAGAGAGCTAACTGCAAGAATAGCAAATATGTTTATAGCGGCTGAAGTGTCATAAGCCAAAAGTCCACTAGGATCGGTCGCATTAACCGGATTACCATGAACATAGGGATACTTAGCCAAAGACAAAGGTTCACTCAACCATCCCTCAAACGGATCTCTAGCAGTAAATCTTCCGAATTAATCTATCCAAATTTCTCGCCAAACATCAATTTGTGCTGGATTATATTTTTGGAAAATTTTTTCGGCTTTTTCTACATCTATCTCTGTATATGAATATGTTACTCCTGCTTTGTACTCAGAAGTAACATAATAACCTCCAGTTTCATAACATTCTGCGAATGTCAACATTAAGCTAGTTAAGCTAGCTGAATATATTACTGGTTCTCGTCCTATAAATTCATACCAAATCGGAGAAACTTTTTTTTCATTCTCATCGCAAATTACATAACAAAGTCCATCATTTTCTACAAATAAAGGAAATCTGTAGGTGGTTAAAGGATAATAAGCAAACAAAAACTGTTGTGCATCTGGGTGACTCATAAAATTGCAAAAATTTTTACTCAGTTCCTCGGAAGAATAATGTATTAAAAAAACTTCTGTATAAATATATGAAAGACAAATTTTAAGGGCTTCTTCTAGAGAAAAAAGTCTCGAATAGGGGGTGATGCCAACTTTGCCATTGCAGTATTGATAAAGTTTACATACTTCTAAAGGCAGTTTGAAAGGGAGTTTTTTAGTCAACTCTTGAATTTGCAGAAGTGAAAATCCTGGAGGGATAGTTTCTGGCTCTGGATCGTATTTTTGTAGCCAGTTAATAATTCTTTCTAAAGCTTGTATAATTCCTGACATTTTGACTTGAATATTTATCTAAATCATCTATTTATATTGGCTTTACGCCAAAATGATTGAGGTAGTTCTAGTACGGGAACAACACCAAACCATTTTTTAAAAGGATCTCCCTTGACAACTCCAGCTTTTTTTAACTGTTGGTCATTCATCAGCTGTCCTTGAGGAGGGGATTCTGTGACTGGAACTAATCTAAGCGATACTAATCCCGCATTATAATTTTTTAGCCCGCCTTGTTCAACCCGATTGAAAGGATATTCATCACAACCTATCTGTCTATTGACAATATTTATTCCTTTTTCCCTCCTTACTTTCTCTTTATATTGAGCTTTTTCCCTGCATTTTCCCTTGTTTTTGTACCATCCGTCTGAGCCATGGTCGCTAGGTTTTTTAGAATAAGCACTAACGACTGCTGGTCTTTGGTCGAATATTATAGCAGTTCTTATATGTTCTGTAGTTTCATAAAGAGGAAGACCATTGAATGTCTGTCCATAAAAAACAATAGGAATACCAGTGGAACAATTTTTATCGCCTGTAACAGCACAAGTTTTAACTTTTGCTCGACTAATAGCCAGATTTACTTGATGAGCAATATAAACAGCTAATGTTGTTGTTGCTGTTGTTCTAAAAGCTAATTGAGTTGCTCTAGAAGCTAATTGAGTTGCAATAGATAAAGCCGTCTTAAGATCAAGCAGAAAAAGTCCACTAGGATCGGTCGCATTAACCGGATTACCATGAACATAAGGATACTTAGCCAAAGACAAAGGTTCACTCAACCATCCCTCAAACGGATCTCTAGCAGTAAATCTTCCGATGCTTGGGTCGTAATACCTTGCCCTTAAATAGTAATCCTCTAAATTCGAGTCATACTGTTCTCCAGTATACAGATAACTATTA
This sequence comes from Oscillatoria salina IIICB1, assembly GCF_020144665.1. Taxonomy (NCBI): domain Bacteria; kingdom Bacillati; phylum Cyanobacteriota; class Cyanophyceae; order Oscillatoriales; family Oscillatoriaceae; genus Oscillatoria; species Oscillatoria salina. Next base: position 10,896 of record NZ_JAAHBQ010000002.1, read on the forward strand.
ACCGTACTACCAGACGAACTAATTACATTACCGTAAGCATCATAAATATAAACATCACTAACATTACCACTAGCATCACTTAAAGCTCTGGTACTACCCAATCCGTCTACATGATAGAACGACTCCTGATCATCTCTGACCTGAGAAATTAAGTCATGTCCGTAAACATAAGCCACTTCAACTGTACCATCGGTCGTATATTCTTCTAACACTTGAGCATACTGATGGTTAGCATCAACCAGATAGCGAGTTTCTACACCATCGACAATAGATGCTATCCTTACTCCATCAGTATTATATTTGTATTCTGTAACAGTCGTACCAGTATCGGTAGTTATTTCTGCACTCTGCAAGTGGTTTTCGTAATCCCAGGTGTAAATTGTTTGCTCGTTAACATCTTTAAGTTGGGATAGAGTATTACCATTATTATCGTAGGTATAGGTAGTTACTTCTCCATTAATTTCTTCGCTCAATAACCAGTCATTGTCATTGTAAATGTAGGTGGTTAACCCTAACTGAGAATCATCACGACTCAAACGATTACCTACTGCATCGTATGTGTAATCAATAGTGCGAACCATTCCTCCATCAGTAATTGCTTCTTGAGTTAAGCGATAAAGGTCATCGTAATCGTAATTAACAATGCGACCATTATCTTCTTCTACAGCAATTCGATTTCCTATATTATCTAAAGTGTAGTCATAGCTAGAAATTATGCCTGTTTCTTCTCCTGTATCAGGATCAAGAGCAAGATTTTTCAAGAAGTTTAAGCGATTCAAATCATCGTAGGTACGAATCTCGGCTGTATTATTGGGAAATTCAGTTTGAATAAGATTACCAGCAGCATCGTAACTATATTGAGTTGTTCCCAAAGAGCTAGTAACAGTTTCTAGTCTGTTATTTTGGTTGTAGGTGTAGGTAACTGTATCACTATTGGTGATAACTCTAGTGCGATTACCAGCATCATCATATGTATAGCGAATGAATTGAGAATCTGGGTTGATTTGTTCGATTAAACGGTCTCGAACATCATAATCATAGGTTGTCGTACCTAAAGAGTCGGTAACAGTTTTTATTTGACCTGTGGGTGTGTAGGTATATTCAATTGAGGTATTATTTGGGAATTCTTTGGTGGTTAATTGGTTTAGTTCATTGTATTCGTATTCAATGGTGTCGCCGTTAAAGTCAGTAAAGCTAATTACATTACCTACTTCATCGTAAGTAGTTTCTGAGTGTTGACTCATTGGTAAGATGGTGAGTGTACGACGGTTTAGTTCATCGTATTCATATTGAGTCAGATGGTTGTTGGCATCCTTAGTAGCAATATGGTTTCCTGCAAGGTCGTAGGTATATTCTGTTCTTTGTCCTGCTGCGTCGATGACTGCTGTTAGTCTACCTAGAGAATTATATTCAAATTGGGTTGTCTTTCCTGCTTGGTCGGTAGTGGCAATTTCTTGTCCTAATTCATTGTAGGTAGTAGTTATATAGGTACCATCATGAAAATGAGTTTCTTTGAGACGGTCTAATTCATCGTAAACAAATCGAGTGGTATGACCATTAGGGTCAGTTTCAGTGAAAAGATTTCCCGCATTATCATAGGTATAAGTTATTTCATTTCCTTCTGCATCACGAACCAGGGTTTGACGACCTACGAGATCGTATTCGTATTCGGTGCGATTACCCAATTCGTCAAGAGAAGCAGTTGTTCTACCTAGTTCGTCGTATTCAGTTTTGGTTCTGGGGTTATCTAAAAGATTAGAAGGGGTTTCATCAGGATGAATAACTTCAATTAACCTATCTAAATCGTCGTAAGTGAAGTAGGTTGTCTGACCTGCTTGATTGGTTTCAGAAGCTATGAAATTAACATCATTATAAGCAGTAGTTGTAAACGTGCCATCAGCGAATTTAGTTTTTACTAAGCGACCTACTTTGTCATAAATAAATTCGGTTGTATAATTTCGAGCATCAGTCTCGGTTAATCGCCTACCCGCAGCGTTATAAGTATACTTGGTTTCATTTCCTTCCGCATTACGAACTAAAATTAGACGACCTACTGCATCATACTTATATTCAGTGCGATTGCCTAATTCGTCAATAGCAGCAACTACTCGACCCACTTGGTCGTATTCAGTTTTACTTCTAGGACTGTCATTTAAATCTTCAGGGGTATTATCTGCATAAATAGTTTCTATGACTCGTCCTAAAGGATCATAAATAAAGTTGGTAGTGTGACCAGCAGCATCAATAATAGCAATTTCTCTTCCCGCTTCATCGTAAATAAAACTTTCAGATGTGCCATCAGGATATAAGACTTTAGTGACCTGATTTTTATTGTCGTATTCATATTCGGTACGACGATTATTATTTACTCCAACCTCAACACTGGCAATTCGATTACCCAATGAATCGTATTCATATTGAACAATATCACCAGAAGGACGAGTCTCAGAAATGACGTTACCTTCTGTATCGTAAGTCCAGCTAGTTGTTTGTGTCTGAATACCTTCAGCAGTAGTTACTGTTTTGGTTTCACTCAGTGGGATACCATTGGCATTATAAGTATAAGTTGTCTCATTTCCTAATGTGTCAATTTGATGAGTAACTTGACCAAATAAGTCATATTCAAATTTAGTTTCTCTACCTTCTGCATCAATCAGAGAAGTAATATTTCCTTTAACATCGTAAACTCGCTTTCTTGTTTCACCTTCAGCGTTAGTTTCAGTAAGAAGATTACCTTTACTATCGTAAGTATTAGTAGTTGTGTAACCAAGAGGATTAGTTTTAGTCAGAACATCCCCAAATTTATTGTAAGTCCAGCGAGTCACATTCCCTAACGCATCAGTCTCACTCAACTTATTCCCATCTTCATCATAACTATACCTAGTAGTCCAACCCTCAACTCCACTCTCATCCGTAATCAGAGTTTCCGTCTTCAAATTATTATCATCATCATAACTACGCTGAGTAACTAACCCAACCGCATCAATCTCGGTAACAACATTACCCCGCTCATCATACTCATAGATAGTCTCATTACCAAATACATCCCGTACTGTCTGTAGCGAATTATCCGGGTCATATACTAACTCTACTGCTTCCCCATTAACATCAATAATCCTCTTTAAGCGACCCTCTTGATCATACTCACTTCTCACCCCACTTCTTCCCAACGGGTCGATAATCTCAGTTAAATAATGCTTCCTCTCCTCATCATACTCAAACCCAGTCCTATTCCCGGACCTATCAATAACCCCAACTAAATCACCCGACAAATCATACTCATACTTAATCTTATTCCCCTCTGGGTCAACAACCCCCACAATCCGACCAAGATTATCCCTCTCAAACGTAATTCCAACTCCCGTATCTGAGAAAATCCCTCCCTCACTAAAACTCAACTGATTATCATTCGTATCCGTAACCGTAATTAAATCGCCACTATCTGCATCAATCTCATACTCAACACCATCACCAGTCTCTAAAATATAAACCCCACCAAAACGCGTGGCTGCGGGATTATAGGGAACCGCACTTGCTACCTCGACATACTCATCACTACCCGCTTTGCGAATTAAATAAGTATTCTGTGCATTTTTCACTCTCAAAGTCAAATCGCTGCCATCATCGGCGACAAACTCCGGATGATACATCAGTCCTGAAGCAGCCCCAGAACCGAGAAAACCCAGTAAATATTGATTGAGAATACTACCCTTGGGTTTAAATGTAAAGCCGGTTCGTTCTCCACCAGGAAGCGTTAGATAAACCTTCTCCCCTGATGAAAATGCACTCTCTATGCCTAATAATTCTTCTTGTGCGGTACGTTTTCGTGCCGAAGTTTGTAAATCTGTATCGCGAAACTCCAAACGCCAACCATAACCAAAGTTATCACTTCGATTAGCACCTAAACTATCATAAGTCCTCGTCAGCGATATGGGAATCCCCGCTACCGGGATTTCTAAGTCGGTAAAGGATAATTGGAAGTTACCCAGCTTCAACTCCCCAGTTACATCAACAATTACCTCGTCAATGGCACTATTACCACCACTATCGGTTGCCGTCAAACGTAGGATGTAACTACCATTCTCTAATAATGAGGTATCTAATTTGCCCAACTTACCGTCATTGACTGCACTATCCCCCCTGGCTATTTCTACAAATTCGCCACCTTTTTGGGGTGCTACTTCGAGGATGTACTCTACCTCTCCCTCATCGGTTACGGTACCGATAATGTCTGTGGGGGCTGTAATCGGATTGTCGCTAATCTGGGGGGCTAAAATTGCTACTGGGGGGGAGACATCGTTAAAATCTTGTACGAGTAATTCAAGTGTAGCGTAGCCAGTGTTCCCGGCTGCGTCTACTGCTAAAGCTGTGAGAGTTGTTTCACCGATGGTATTGAAAGATACTGAGGTAATGCCATTACCATCGAGGGGAATTGCTACACCATCGACACTTAATTGTAATCCTGTGACGTTAATGTTGTCTGTGGCTTTAACGCTAAAGGTTACTTCCTCACCGAGTTGGGCTAAATAATCCTCCCCAGAAAGATAATAACCGCTCAAGGGACGTAAATCCACTACTGGAGCAATGGTATCTGCCACCACAGTCAAGGTAAATGTCTGCTCTACGGTCTCTAGTGTGCCATCAGCGACGCTAATAGTCACCTCATGAGACCCGGTATCTGCTGGTGTGGGAGTCCAGCGTAAGCGCCCTTCTTGGTCTACTACCATGCCTAAAGCTCTTGACTCCTCATCCAAGCTATAGTGTAGTTGTTCGCCATTGGGGTCGGTAGCTTTGATGTCGTAACTATAAAGCTTTCCAGGGGTCGCTGCTGTTGGGGGTATGGAAGTATCGTTAAAGATGGGGGCGGCATTTTCGCTTACTGTGAGGATGAAGCCTTGGGCTGCTCCCAGATTACCATCCGTTGCTCCTACGACTACTGAATGATTTCCCAAGGTGGGATTTGACCAACTAACCTCTCCCGTCTCTTCATTTAATACTAATCCTTCGGGAGCGGAAATTAACTGATAGGTTAAACTATCTCCATCCGGGTCCGTGGCATCCACATCGTAACTATAAACCGAAGCCACATCAAGGCGATACACGGGAGTAGAAACAATAACTGGAGCGTTATTTACTGCTGCTTCTTCCGAGACGACGAGGGTATAATTCTGACGATTGGTCGCACCTTGGGTGTCTGTGACTAATACTTCGACTGTAACTTCTCCTAATTGGTCGGCCGTAGGTAACCATTCGATTAAACCTGTCTTTGCATCGATGTGCATTCCGGCTGGGTGAAGCCCTAAAGCGAATTCTAAAGTGTCGTTTTCGGGGTCGGTGGCGATTATTTGGTAGGTGTAGTTTTGTTGTGGAGATGCTTGGGTAATAGGAGTAGAAACAATCTGTGGTGGTGTATTAATCCCCGTGACGCGCAACTCAAACCCTTGACCTACATAGGTCCCTTCGGTATCTGTAACTCTTACCGAGACGGGATGAGTACCGATTTGCGCGCTCTTTGGCTGCCAGGTTAACATTCCTGTCTCTGGATTGACAACCATTCCCGTAGGTGCTTCGTCTAAACTCCAAAGCATTAAGTCTCCATCGGGATCAAAACTTTCTAATTGATATTGGTAAAGTCGTTCGATATTGGTTACTGTTTTCGGTACGGAAGTGATGCTTGGGGGTCGGTTGGTTGTTTGGTTGCTGACAAATAAACTCCAAGATTGTACTGTTTGCCATTGTCCGTCGCTGATGGCTACTGCGAGATTATGGTAGCCGAAGTCATCTGGAGTTGGCGACCAATTGAGTAAACCGCTTTGAGTTATTTCCATTCCCGACGGTCCAGAAATCAACTCGAAAGTCAAAGAATCTCCGTCTGGGTCTACCGCATCTGCCAATTGATAGAGATACGTTTTGCCACTGCGAGTCTCCATCCGGGGACTGCTGAGAATTTCGGGTGGCTGATTAGCAAAATTCGGGTCAGTGGTAGTAATAATTACCGGGAGACGATTTACGCCGAGGTTAGAAACCTCTACTTGCCAAGACTGTAGGACGCGATCGCCATTGTTGTCTGTGACCTCGATAACGACATCGTGAAGACCGATTTCACTTTGTGTGGGGTTCCAACTCACTAAACCACTTTCAGACACGGTCATGCCCTCTGGAGCGGCAGTGAGATGATAATTGAAACCCGATGGTAATTGATAAGTATAAGCCGAGCCGATTTTCACCGCAGTTTGGGGAACCGTATCTAAATTCAAAGGTGGCAATAAAGGTGCGGGATTTACCGTCAGATTAATTTTTTGTACAGTGGAGGCAGCGCGATCGTCTGTCGCCTTAATCTCAAATTCAAGGTTATCGACGACTGTAGTTGGAGTCCAACTCAACAGCCCTGTTTCTGCATCAATCGTAACCGTGCTTGGTGCGTTATTTAGGGAATAGGTTAAAGAGTCGCCATCGGCATCGATAGCTACTGCTTGATATTTAAATTGCCGTCCTACTTTAGCGTTAGCATTCTCCGGTAAGACCGAAGTGAAGACAGGGGCATTATTAGGAAGAATTGTCTCCACAGCTAAATACTGTAAATCCTGACCGCCCTTCCCATCGCTAACGCGCAGAATCGCATTAAAGGTTCCTACCTGTTCTACCGTCGGCTTCCAAAGCAGAGTACCCGTTTCTTCATCGACGGTCATCCCCTCCGGTTTTAAAGTCAAATCGTAGCTAACTATATCTGCATCTACATCTATAGCCGAGGCTAGATATTGCAGCGTATTGCCAATCTTGATGCTATCAGTAGGAACCGTGCTAGTAAATACAGGAGCGGCATTAGGAGGGTCGCTAATTTGATGAAGACCAAATAAATGACCTATAGTTTCGCCCTCAGTCGTAATCGTATCAGTCCAAACTCCGCTCGACGGTGCAGTTTCTGCATAACCGTTAGGAATAACTTGTCGTAATTTGTACTCCCCAGGCAGCAAGTTGTCAAAATTGAAGTAAAAAGGAGTCGAACCCAATAGCGATTCGGTATTATTTTTCTGGGTTACTTGTTGCGGTTCGCCAAAGTCTAATTCGCCGTTATCGTTCAAATCCAGATAGACAGTAACGCCCTCTATCAAAGGTTCGGTAGTGTAGCGATTATCCCAGCCACTGAATATATCGATAATCTCTTGCGGGTCGGTAACTTGGATAGCATCCGGGTCGATTCTTCGCAGTTGACTTATTTCCGCACCACTACCGATACCGAAGGCAGTGATGTTGACGTTATCTGCGTTTAATTCCTCAACTATTTCTACGTTTAAACCACCAAAACCATCGGAGAGGAAAATGATGTTCGGGTCGCCAGAGAGACTGTCAAGCCAACCCTGGGCTACTTCCAAACCAGAAGTAAAATTAGTACCGCCTTCAGCACTCAGACCATTGATAACTTGACGCAAATCTCTTATCCCGTTATTGTCGTTATCTGCGAGGGGTGTCGTATATAAATCAACTTCTGGTGTCGCGGGGTTCATGTCTAAGATCGAAGCGCCATTATTAAAAGGAATTACGCCGATTTTGACAGTATCGCCGCGACCTTGCAGAATTAACTGTTCTGAAAGAGCTACGGCGGTTGCTATTTCCATGCCTAAAATACCCATCGGCTCTTCTGCTACAGTTTCTATGTCCGCTGTTTCCCAATCGACGAAATCCCCACCCGTACTACCAGAAACGTCGATGACAAAGACAAGATCTGGATTGTCGCCTTTGACCAAGGTAGTATCGCGATAGCCGTTGTTGTTTAAATCTTCAAATACAGCTCCCTGAATCTTGCCCAAAGCACCTTCGACATCCACGGTAAAGCTTTGAGAGTCGGTACCACCCCGTCCGTCGGTTACCGCTACGGTGAATGTAGCACTGTCTCCCGGTTGTACCGATTCTGGAAACCAGATTACTTCCCCGGTTTCTCTGCTAACAACTGCACCGTTAGGTCCTTCGAGTAACTGATATGCGAGTTCGTCACGATCAGGATCTACCGCTTCGATTTGGTAGCGATACGCCTTTTGATTTAATCCGTATCGGGAAGGTGGCGTACTGATAATTGCGGGTGCGGCATTATCTGGATCTGCCCCAACACGAATATTATACTCCTGAACATCGAGATCGCCATGTTCGTCTTCTACTTGAACTCGAACTGGGAAGATGGCTTGATTTTCTTCCTCACTGCTACCTCTTTCTCCCGTACCTGGAGTGATGATGTCGATGCTGTCATCGTGGTTGATAATTCGGAATTCGTAATCTACAGCACTGGCAGAATTTCCACCCTCAATGTAGAGGGTGTAGCTGCCGTCTGATGGTAGTTCGACCTCAAAGTCTAGATCTAGTCGCTCGAAATCGACAATGACGTTATCTGGTCCGTATAATTTCCAGTAGTTCGTGCTAGTTCCTTTGATAGAGTCGAAAAATAAACGCGTTCCCTCGGTTCCCATGAATTTATAAACTTCTCCTTGTTGACCGGATGGTAAAAAGCCGCTTACGGGAACGTTGAAATTCGAGTTCAAACCGAAACCAAAATCTAACATTTGAAATGAATAATCTTGTGGCTGCGATTCCCTTCCTTGAATTAGTAGGTGGTACATTCCCTCTTGAGTCAAGGTGATTATTTCGCTATCCTTCTGTTGTAAATAACGAGAGAAAACCTTACTCCCGTTAGGATTGTAGAGGGTAGCAAGTTCGCTCCAGCCATCGATCTGGTTAAAGAGTATCTGCTGACCTATATTCCCTTCAAAACTGTAGATGTTAGCTGACAAACTGGGATTCGCTTCTCCAGCCACAATACTATTGAGTTCTAGGGGATTTAAGGCAGTGGAAGTTAAATCCTTTGGTAACTCTAAAAGTTGGAATTGATAGTCATCTGTTGTCGTATTGTTTGTACTAGAAACCTGTAACTTATACTCTCCGGTTTGCTCTAATATTTGCAACCAATCGGAACTTGAATAACTATTGTTAACAACATAGCTATTATCGGGTGCGATTAGAGATGTTCTGATATGTCCCGGCGTGTTTGTCTGACTGTCATAGAAAATTTTCGTTCCGGCATTGGCAGTGAAGGTATACTCGTCTACATTTCCTTCACTTATAGTTCCCGATTCGACGACATTCAAACCATCACTAATAACAGGCATTTGAGTCTCTTCTATCACCTGAAAATCATAGCTGACTGGTGAGTTGCTGCTACCAGATATTGCCAGAGTATATAAACCATCAGAAGGTAAAGTTGCTTTAAAGTCAGGTTGATTTCCAGATGGTTGAACTAAAACTCGATTATCCGGCTGATAAAGTACCCAGTTAGCATTACTCCACTGCTGTGCGTCCAAATCAAAGTTTAATACCTGACCAATTCGTCCTTCAAAGCGATAGATATCGACATCGTTACCCAACTCTAAGGTTCCTGTAGTGGGGGTATTGAGTTCTAAGGGAGTAGTAAAAGAGCGATCCCTCAAAACAAACCCATAATCCCCAATAATATTATTACTACCATCAATTTCCAGACGATAAGTTCCTGCTTCAGTTAAAGTAAAAGGTTGCCAATCTCCCCCAAGATGATTATCAATAACTTCTAAGTCAGTCGGACTAAATAAACGAGCTTTGAGACTACTATTTCCCTCAATAGTATCAAAGAACAATTTTTGTCCGACAGCCCCAACAAAAGTATAAGTATCCTTCTCTCCAGATTCGCTAATTTCGCTATTAATAGCCTCGCCTAAAGTTAAAGTAGTTGCTATCAGTTCGGGCGTATTAATTTTGAGTTTGTAATTATCTAGTTCAGAACCATCAGAACGTAAAGCCAAAATATACTCGCCAGTTACAGTTAACTCTAACTCCGAATCGTGAGATAGTCTTTGGTTGAAAACTCTTCTATCTGCATTGTAAAGAGTGTAATAATCATTGCTACTACCCGCTACACTATCGAAGTACAAATAATCTCCTTCATTACCTATAAAACGATACAAAACCGTCTCGCGCTGACTTGCTGAAAAATCTCCAGAGATAGTAGAATCCAAAGTTAATTCTGTTGCTTCAGCAAAGTTCAACAACCGGAAATCATAACTACCAGTTTCGTCATTATTTTCAGTAGCATTAATTTCTAAAGTGTAAGTTCCGCTTGACGGCAAAACAAAAGGTACTTTGTCATTTATTACATATTGATTCCAAATTTCTTTCCCATCTTGTGCTATTAATTTAGCCCGGAGAGTTCCTTGATACTTCAAACTATCGAAGTACAAAACTTCTCCTTCAGTTCCGGTGAAATTATAGAGGTCTCGTTCTCCTGGTTCGGTAATTTCGCTGCTAATAGTTTCCCCGTAATTTAAAGGAGTAACCAAAGCAGATGGAGTGACTACTTCTAATTGATAATTATCATTACTATCACCAAAGGAACGTAAAGCTAAATAATAAGTTCCATCATTTGGTAAAATTACTTCCTTATCTCTATCTAAATGTTGGTCGAGGATGATTTGACCAAACTGGTCGTAAAGAGTATAACGATTATAATAATCGCCTTGGGTCCTGTCAAAGAAGAGTTCTTGTCCTTCTGTACCAGTTAAAGTATAAAGATGGGTTTCGCGCTGAGATAAACCAAAATTACCTGAGAGAGAAGTATCAAAGTTTACTGGTGTTGCTTGGCTAAAATCGAGTAGGCGGAAACTATAACTATCAGTGATATCGTTGTTAGTAGATTCTCTAGCAATCTTGAGGGTATAAGTCCCAACTTCTGGTAAAATAAATGGTTGACGGTCTCCGCCCACAACTTGATTCCAAAGTTGCTTACCAGAAGGGGTAAATAGTTGGGCGTTAATGGAATAAGAACTAGCAAATAAGCTATCGAAATAAAGGATTTGTCCGGGAGTTCCAGCCAAGGTATAGCTATCTGTTTCCCCCGCTTCGCTAATACTAGAACTAATGGTTTCGCCGAAGGTTAAAGTGTTAGTAAGAGATTCAGGAGTAACAATCTCTAATTCATAAGTATCATTGCTAGAACCTCGACCCTGTAAAGCCAGAATATAATCGCCAGTGTACGGTAAAGTTAGTTCTTTATCGGAACTTAATCTTTGGTTAAAAACTTGTTTTCCATCAGTCCCATAAAGAATGTAATAATTCCAGTAGCCACCTGCGGTTTGGTTAAAGAAAAGTTCTTGTCCTTCTGTACCAGAGAAGCGATAAAGATGAGTTTCACGCTGAGATAAACCAAAGTCACCAGAAATAGGTGTATCGAAACTAATAGGTGTTGTGGAAGTCCAGTCTAGAAGACGGAAACTGTAAGTACCGATATCGTCCCATCTCCCATCAATTACTAAGCGATAAGTACCTGTTTCTGAAAGCATTACTGGTTCTTCATCGCTATTGACGTTAGTGGAGATAACTGTTTTTCCACTGGGGCTAAAAAGTTGAGCAGTTATCCCTCCCGTCCCTGTTAAACTATCAAAGAACAAACGTTGATTATTGTTACCAGTGAAGGTATAAATATGTTGTTCTCCAAGTTCTAATAGTTCGCCAGTAACCGTATTATTTACCGTCATTGGAGTAGTTATCTCATCCGGTGTAACTACCCGCAAACGGTAGTTATCGTTGCTATAGCCATAACCAGAAACTACTAAAGTATATTCGCCATCACTGGGTAATATATCTATTTCATAGTCAGAAGAGAAATTGCTGTCAAATAACTTTTTCCCGTCGGGTGCATAGAGTGAGTAATAGTAGTCTCCTTCACTATGGTCAAAATAAAGGCGCTGTCCTGCATTAGCTGTAAACTTATAAAGTTGTGACTCGCGCTTACTCGTACCAAAGTCACCAGAAATTTCGCTATCGAGTATTAAAGGTGTAGCATTGTTATCGTCAAGAATTTGGAAGCTAGCAGTCTTAGTTGAAGTGCTATTAGATTGAAGAATTAGGTAGTAAGTACCGTTACCAGGAAGAGTTTGTAAGTCGATATTACTCCTCAAGTCACTTATATAAGCAATCTGCCGACCGTTAGCATTAAGTAATCTCGCTGTAATCGAGGGATTACTTTCATTCAAACCATCAAAGTGGATTTTTTGACCGACAGTACCCGTAAACTGATAAGCTTTGGTTTCCTTAGCTACTAAAGGAACATTAGTGATGGTATTAAGATTTAAGTTGGAAGCATTAGTTAGCTCTACCAGTTTGAAGCTATAGTTACCTGTATTTGAGCCAGTACCATTAACTTCTAGGGTATAAGTACCAGTTTGTGCGAGGAAAAATGCTCCATCGTCATAACTGGCATATTTACCATTAAAGACATTACTACCATCAGGAGCAGATAGTTTCACAACAATATTACTACCCTGCTGTCCGTCGAAGTAAACCAAAGTTCCAGCATCCGCCGTAAAAGTATAGTTATCTACTTCCCCAGCCACGGCAATATTACCACTATGAAGGGTTTCTACTCCATTATTTCCAATGGGTGCAGTTGAGGTATCGATAACCTGGAACTCATAATTAAGTTGGGTTTCGCTCAAATTTCGCACTGCGAGGGTATAGCTACCGTTACTAGGTAAGACGACAGCAAGATTACTATCAAACGAATCAGAATCAATTACTGTAGTACCATTTAGCAGAGGTACTTGAGAGTAGATAGTCCACTCAGCCCCAGCTACCGCAGTTAAATTCTCGAAACTAAGCTGCTGTCCTGCTGTACCATTAAACTGATAAAGGGCTGTTTCCTGAGCGGATATACTACCACTTGTGGGGCTACTGAGACTCAAAGGTGCAGCAGCTGTAAGTAATTTGAAGTTGTAGCTACCCGTAGCCTCATTTTTACCATCAATATTCAACTCGTAGGTACTGTCGCTGGTGAGGATAATGGGGATGCTATCGTCAGCAGTTGTTCCACTCCAAACTATATTCCCGCTAGGATTGCGTAAGATAGCTGTGAGGTTACTATCTCCGGCTATAGCATTAAAATAAAGCTGCTGACCAGCGTTACCTGTAAAGGTATAGTTATGCTGTTCCCCTAGTGTGGTAATCTCAGCGCTAACTAAAGTGTTCGGGTTGAGGGAAGAGGTGGTATCGGTAGAGGGAATTACCTGTAAAGTGTAATCGAAGCGATCGCTGGTGCTACCATCACCGCGTAAAATTAGGTAGTAAACGCCATCACTGGAGAAAACATACTCAAAATCTTGGTCAAGCTGTCGGTTAATTAATTCTTCATTACCAGGAGAGTATAATAACCAGTTGGGGTTATAACTACTAGCTTGTCCTTGAAAATAAAGCCGTTCTCCAGAATTGGCATTGAGACGATATACTTTTATTTCCGAACCTGGTTCGATGATACCACTGGTAGGAGTTTCTAAATCTAGAATCGGTGCGGCAGTTAAATCGGTAAGACGGAAACTATAGTTGGCAGTGGCTTCTCGTGTACCATCGATAATTAGTTGATAAGTTCCCGATTCTGGTAAGATAACTGGGTCTCGATAGGAATCTGCATACATTGAGGTATTGAAAACCGAATTCCCACTGGGGTCTAGTAAAGTGGCATTAAGGTTGGAAGTATCAATTAAGGTATCGAGGAAGAGGTGCTGTCCTTGAGTTCCTGTGAAAGTATAAACATCTTGTTCGCCTTTTTCGCTAATTGCACCTGTAACTGTAGTGTCTAAGTTTAAGGGTGCGGTTACGGTATCGGGAGTAATTACGGTGAAATTATAGTTAACTGCACTGCTACTATTATCTCCCTGAATTAGTAGGGTATAAGTATCGCTATCATCAAGAACAATTTCCAGGTCGCGATTAAAGTAAGCTGTAGTTAGTTGGTTATTACCTGAATCATAAAGCGTCCAGTTCGTATAACTCGTACCGCCTACGCTATCAAAATAGAGGTGCTGTCCTGCTGTACCATTAAACTGATAGGCATGGGTTGCTTGACCTGGTTCAATCGTACCGCTAATGTTGGTATCGAGGTCGATTTCCGTGGCTAAATCTGGGTCTAAAAGACTGAAGCTGTAACTGCCTGTATATTCGGAAACAGCGTCAATAATAACAGTATAAGTTCCTGCTTCTTTGAGTGTCAGGGGTTCTGGGTCGCTAGAGCTGAAGATATAGCCAAGAATCTCTTCACCACTGGGACTAATAATTGAAGCTGTATGTGAGTAGGAATTAGTAGAGTTACGGAAGTAACGGTCGAAATAAAGGCGCTGTCCGGGTGTTCCTGTAAAAGTATAAAGGTCTTCTTCCCCTTTTTCGGCAATTGCATCTGTGACGACTACAGGGGCTAGATGAGAACCAATACTTATCTCATTCTCGACCTCATCTGGGGTAATTATCTCAAAAGCGTATTCAACATTACTCGTGAAGCTAGATTTTCCTCTTAACGAGAGCAAATATTCCCCGTCTTCAGGTAAATATAGCTCCATATCGCTGTAATTACTGCTGGAAACTACTTGATTGTCGGGACCATAAAGTACCCAGTCTAAACTACCACTATTGCTGATTTGGTCGATGAATAGCTTTTGTCCCACACTTGCTGTAAAGCGGTAAATATCGTCTTCGGAACCGGGAGCAAGTTGACCTTCAATTAAGCTATCTAACTCGGCTACGGGGACTTGAGCGATATCGATAACGCTAAAGCCGTAATTACCTGTGGTATCGTCGGAGGTAGAAACGACAACCCGATAGTTTCCGTTTTCCGGTAGCGTTAGCAGTTTGTTGTTATAGTAGCTTAAATCTGTATTAACTAACTGCTCCCCACTGGGACTAAAAACTTGAAAATCCCAATCATATGTACTCCCACTAAATCTTAAGGGGTCGAAGTAAATACGCTGTCCTCGACTTCCGCTAAAGCTGAATTCGTCTTGTTCTCCTGGTAAGCTAATTTGACCGAGTACGGTATCTCCTAAGACGACTACTGCTGGTGGTGTCCATTCGACATTACCTGTTTGGGAGTTAACTGTTAGTCCATCTGGTCCTTTGATAATACTGTAATTTAAGTTATCTTGGTCGGGGTCAATGGCATCTGCATCGTAATTGTAAGGCTGATTAATCCACGCATCCACTACCGGGGTAGAAGTAAAATTAGGTGGTCGATTTGGTGTATCTCCTAATACAGCTAAGGTAAAGTTTTGCTGCGTCTTACCACCTTTACTATCGCTAACTTCAATAACCAAAGAATGATTAGCTACATCTGCAAGATTGGTTTGCCAATTAATTAAACCTGTAGCTGGGTCAATTGTCATCCCTAAAGGTGCTACTAATAAAGAGTAGCTTAGTTCGTCATCGTTGGCATCGGTTGCGATTACCTGATAGCTGTAAGGTTGTCCACCTAAAATTTCTTTGTTTGGTTTAGACTCAATAATTGGCGCGACATTAAGTTGAGAGAGAACTACTAATTCATAGGTAAATTGAATGTTTTCGGGATTAAAGAAGTGAATTAGTTGAGATGCGGTTGATTGGGAGGGTGCTAAAGTACCTTCAGTTACTAAGTTACTAAAATCGTAGTATGGTAGTCCTTCTGGAGTCGTACCATCGGCTTTCAAGACTTGAATACTAGGGTCGCTGATTTGAGTTACCGCTACGAGTAAGGGAGAGTTAAACCAGTAAGTACCAGCATTATTTAATCCTAGTTCGACGCTGAGAATCTGGGTTTGGGGGTTAAATGAAGTTTGTCCGTATTCGCTTAGAATACTAGGAGAAACGTCGCTGAGTAAGTTAAAGTCGATAATTTGGCGATCGCTGGCTGTTTCGATTGTTGGGGTGACGGTGGGTACAATCGTGCTGTCACTGGGTTGGAGTTCGATATTGGTAATGCGTACTGAGGTGGTGGTATCGCTGTCGTCGTTAATTAAGCGCAGAATTAAGGTGGCTGGGGTTTGGGGTTCTAAATAAGAGAGGTTGACGGTGACGGTGGTATTGTCTAGGGTTACACCGTCAGCTAGTTTGGGGGCTTGACTTTCGGTAAAGTTGATAAAAGCGTTTTTTGTTTCTCCAATGGTATGTACTAGAGAATTGCCCTCAGAGTCTACTAAAGCGGCTTCAAAGGCATCGTTAATGAAGTTTAGGTCTGAAGTGTCAAAATTGAGGTCGGCGAAGCTAAAGCTTAATTGAGATGGGTTGGCGGGAATCTCTAATGTTTGTTGGTAGGTGGTCTGGAAATTGCTATCTTCGCTTAAGATGATTTCGTTGTTAATTAATTGGTCGTCATCGATAATTGTCCCTATACCAAAACTATCTTCAATAACTGCATTACTAGGATTTGTAAGCTGAAGTGTAAGGGTTTCATCTAATTCGTCTTCGATGTCACCAATAATCTCAACTGCAATGATTTTCGTAGTTTCTCCAGGTTCAAATGTTAGCGTCCCATTGACTGCTTGATAATCTGATCCTGCTATTGCTGTATCGTCAATGGTAGTGAAATCTACGGTTACATTTTCATTACTAGCAAGAGAAAGATTAACTGTAAATTGTAGTTGATTTGGTTCCCCATCTCCTTCAATGGTACTGAGAGCGCTTACACTTATTCTTGGTAATTCATCATCATCATCGATAATTGTTCCTAAACCCAGATTATCTTCAATAACTGCATTAGTGGAATTACTAAGTTGAAGTGTAAGGGTTTCATCTAATTCGTCTTCGGTGTCACCAAGAATTTCAACTGTAATGGTTTTACTGGTTTCTCCCGGTACAAATGTTAGCGTCCCATTAATTGCTTGATAATCTGATCCTGCTATTGCTGTATCGTCAATGGTAGTGAAATCTACGGTTACATTTTCATTACTAGCAAGAGAAAGATTAACTGTAAATTGTAGTTGATTTGGTTCCCCATCTCCTTCAATGGTACTGATGTCATTTATACTTAGACTTGGTAATTCATCATCATCGATAATTGTTCCTAAACCCTGGTTATCTTCAATAACTGCATTAAGAGAATTACTTAAATTAATCTGAAAACTTTCAGTTGATTCTGCAACTAAATCATCAAGAATAGAAACCGTAATATTTTGCGTGGTTTCACCAGGATTAAAGGTAATTGTTCCACTGGTAGTTAGATAATCTTCACCTGCTCTTGCCGTATCATCAACAGTGGTAAAATCTACAGTAACAGTTTCATTACTAGGAGAATCTAAACTAACTGTAAAAACTGCATCAGTGGTTTCGCTATCCGACTCAACCACAGTTACATTATTAATTTCAAGATTAGGAGAATTATTTACTGGTTGTTCAAAATCAATTTGAACGATTAAGTCGTTAAAATCGTAATCTCCGTTATAAACTAAATCTTCCCAAGCTTGGGTAAACTGATACTCATTAATAGTTGTTTGATTATTATGGTCTGATGAATCAGGATTAGCCGCAGTTAAAGAAAAGTAAACTTTGGGTTCTCCTGATAAAAGATTATCAGGATTTTGGGCGAAAAATTCCGCAGTCGTACCGTTACCAATTAAATATGTCCCCAAATAACTACCACTATTCAATGCGACTGTAGCTGTAGTTTCGTTATTAGTTAAAGTTAATAAACGTCTCGATGATGCTAATGCTGCTGCTGCATAACCGACATCTCCTGGTAATAAATTATCAACCCGTCCGGAGGGGTCGTCAACTAAAAAGAAACCATATTCGTTACTTGTGGAAGCATCTCTAGCGGTAACGGTGACGGTAGTGTTGATAATTTCACCGTTATTTCCCGGTACCTGAGTTACTGCATCGGGTAAGATAGTTGTTGTTGCTGTAGGATAAAGTTGGGTAGTAGGAATAACTTCTACAGCTTGAGAATCACTCGACCATTTTAAATCGATTTTCGCCTCGCCCCAGCGATCGTAGTATTCTAATTTAAGGTCGTATTTTTCCCCAGCGCTTAAGTCAATCGTACCAGTACCACTATTTGCGTTATCTGTCCAGTTATCGATAATTAAATTATCATTCAACCACAAACGAACTCCGTCGTCGCTATTGGTGGTAAAGGTATAGGTTTGAGAATATAGTGGTTCGATTTGTCCCGTCCAACGGATACTAAAGGTATCGTTTCCCATTGAGGTATCTGGAGGACTGTTACCCCAGCTAAAGTCTACAATGGGGTCGGTACGAGTAAATTTGTGGTTGCTAAAGTCAAGGTTATCGAAGTATTCTGCTGTTAAACCCGTTCCGTTTCCTGGTGGTGGGGGTGGTAGGGTTTCTGGTTCGTATAATTGACTTTGGGGTATGATTTCGCGAAATTGATTGGTACTTTCCCAGTATAGTTGTGCGTTAGCTGTCCACCAACGGTCATAATATTCGACTTTGATGTCAGCTTTTTCTCCTGCTACAAGATTAATTGTACCTGTTTTGGTACGCGTACTGGAACCTTCGTCTCCGTCGTCCCAGTTATCAATTATGAGTTGATTATTTATCCAAACGCGCATTCCATCGTCTGCAGCACTGGTGAAGGTGTATTCTTCTGTATATAAGGCTTCAATTTGTCCCGTCCAGCGTACACTCCAGGTATCATTTTCTATGTTAGGGTCGGGTGTGTCGGTTGACCAGTCGAAGTTAATTTGATTATCTGTACGGGTAAGTATTGGGTTAGTTAAGTCTAGATTATCAAAGTATTCTGCTTTTAAACCTGTTCCGTTTCCTGGTGGTGGGGGTGGGGTAAATGTATATGAAAATGCTGATTCTGGAACGATTTGTTGTGTTTGTGAGATACTTTCCCAATATAATTGTGCATTAGCTGTCCACCAGCGATCGCGATATTCGACTTTGATGTCAGCTTTTTCTCCTGCTACAAGATTAATTGTACCTGTTTTGGTACGCGTACTGGAACCTTCATCTCCGTCATCCCAGTTATCAATTATGAGTTGATTATTTATCCAGACACGCATTCCATCGTCAGCAGCGCTGGTGAAGGTGTATTCTTCTGTATATAAGGCTTCAATTTGTCCCGTCCAGCGTACGCTCCAGGTATCATTTTCTATATTAGGGTCGGGTGTGTCGGTTGACCAGTCGAAGTCGATTTGATTATCTGTACGTGTAAATTGATAGTCAGTTAAGTCTAAGTTATTGAAGTATTCTGCTTTTAAACCGGGGACTGTGGTGGGATTTTGTTCGATGGTTATTTGCTGATTGTTGAGAGTGATTGTAGTAGTGTCGTCTTCGGTTTTGATGCGGAGTAATTCGCTGTCGCTTAAGGTTTTTTTGGTTACTAAAGATGCAAAGATTTCTCCTTCGTCTCCTGGGGTGTCTTTCGGGTTGAGATATGCGTCTATATAATGTCCGATTTCTTCGATAATGACAGTAGCTATTGTTTCTGGGTTGCTAGAGTTAAGTGTGAGGAATTGTTGGGATATGTAGATGGTGTTTGTTTCAATACTATATGCACCGTTGGCTGGAAAGCTGTTACTATCGATGATGGTAATTGTGTTGATTGCTTGGTTGATGAGGTTATCGATTGATTCGGGTATGTTGGGGAAGATTTGTTGTAGTTTAGTGGTAGAGTTTGGTTGATTGGTAAAGTTGGTTAGGTGGGTGAGGGCTGTGGTTATTCCTGTTTGGAGGGTTTGATTGGGGGTGGTTGGTTTGTTGTCGATTGTGGTGTGGTTTAATTCCGATGTTTTTGAGGTTATTTGGGCGATTCCAGTTAACTCATCAATTGGGGTGTGGTTTGGTCCCAATGTATTTGATCTTATTGGGGTGATTCCGGTTAACTCATCAATTGGGGTGTGGTTTCCCTGAAAATTCGCTCGTTCTTGTCCCTGTTGGTGAGGAGTTTCCGGGGTTTCCAGTTGCCATGTTTTCGCTTGATAAATTAGTTTGTTTGTCAGATTTGGCAACAATCCGGTTTCTAAAGTTGGCAAATTTTCTTGAGAAATAGTTAAAGAATTTTCGCTAATTATTTCTCGTGAGTATGTCGCTGAAAATTGGCGGGAATTTTCCAGTTGCATGAGATTGAGAGTCTCAGGCAAATTTTCCGGAATTGTTGAGAAGTGGTTTGAAGAAAAAGTAGTTGATTCTTGTTGAAAGAAATCTTCGGTAGACATGAATTTTTCCTGCACCCTGTCACTTTACCATCTCTTCTTGGGGGGTCGCTGTTAAGGGGGAATTTACGGAAAAAATTTCAAAATTTGATAAAGTTTTATGTTGATTTTTTGACGATTTGTTAAATAAGTTACTTGAAAATTTGATGAAGTAAGTCGAGCAACTGTGGTTAATACTGAGTTGAAGCATAATCAAGGAAAATTGATGTAAATTGAAAGCTTATCCACCGAAAGAGTTTTGAGAATGAGAGTAATAGTTATGGCTTTTCCAATTAAGATTTATTAAAGAGAAACAACGGTAATTTTTCTATCTGTAAGATTACTTAAGTAGTAGTTAGTTTTACTGATTTAAGAGGGATTTGAGAGTTTGGTCGTTCAGTATTTGTGAGTAGGTTGACTCGACTTCCTTGCTGAAAGCTAGAAGGGGTGGGTGTTAGGGAAGTTAGGAGCAAGAACTAAATTGCTCCCAATCCGGCGGCGATGAAGATTGTTGACAAATAGTTGACAAATTATCTTTTCTGTGGTAATGACCAGAAGCTGACAATCTGGATTTATGGCTAATTTGACTACTCCCCTCCCTCCGCGTTGCTAAAGGGAGGGGATTCACAAGTAGTTCTCTTTCCTCTTGCAGGCACAGTCAAGTTGCCTCTAGACGCTCAATATGTTGACATATAGCCGCATATATTGCGCTTACTTTTTTGAGTTTTATGCTTTCAAACATCCATCACTCAGCTAGTTTAGTACGCTCCTCGCTCTGAAGAAAGCTTGCAGTGGTTTAGTCATACTGCCGTTAGAGCCAATCTAACCGTTGTTTCTTACTTACCGGGTTTTCGACCTACTAGAGCGAAGAATCACGTAGATTTTCGTTTTACTCGCTATCAACTATTGTACTAACTTTCTAGTTTCTTTTCAATCAAAGTCGCCGTAGAACAGCGAGGCTTTAAACCCATTTTTTTTGGTAAGAGTTGCTGTGACGAAGTGCCAGCAAAGGCTAAAAAGTTCCGACTTAATATTGTGATTTGGAACCATCGCCAATTTTAGGTGAGTTTGGGGGTCTTTAGTGGAACAGTTGAACTTGATACGTCAAACAAGTTCGGACTCTGGTATAAATCAGAACTGTATGATCTTGCCTTAGCGGTTAAGGAAAGCCTTAAGAACAGAAGTGACCAAGGTGGTTAAGATCTCCACCAATTTCATCTAAACTCAATTTTTCTAAATATAGAGAAATAATGCGATCGCGTTTTTAACGTTTAATTAGACCCACCTACTTATTGCTTCCCAGGATTTCAAGCTGAGTGCGTCATTGTGTCCCTTGAGCAACGATTAAGTCGTCTACGCTGTTCGTTACTCCAGCGAGTTACGTTGACAGGACAGCCTTTGGCTTGAAGAAGTTTTCCGGTGTTTTTGATGGCAGTGTTAAAATTTGTTACAGTTTTGGCTTTGGTGTCTTGGTCGAAGGCGAAGTAGCCTCTTCCCTGTCTCCAATTCCTGTCGTTATAGTTAGATTATTAATCTCAATCTCCTCGTGTTATGAAGCTTTGCCTTAACCCAAGCTGCCCTAATCCTAGAGATATTGTGAATGCTGACCAAGAAATCTGTCAGCATTGTGGTAATTCTTTGTTGCTTCGAGGACGTTATAGCGTTAGCGATGTTTTAGGGGAAAGCGGTTTCGGGAAAACCTATCAAGTATACGATCGCCGCTTGGAGACAGCTAAGGTGATGAAAGTGCTAACGATTAATCATCCTAAGTCCGTGGCGCTTTTTCAACAAGAAGCTCAAACCTTAATGCAGCTACGTCATCCTGGTTTACCCACAGTGGAAAAAGATGGTTTTTTTACCATATCTTTCCCTAATAGTCAAGAAAAAAGTTATTGTTTAGTAATGGAATATTTAGCAGGGATTAATTTAGAAAAATGGGATCAACAGCAACTAATAAAACCAATTAACGAAGCCACAGTAATTAATTGGTTAAAGCAATTAGTAGAAATACTAGAAAAAGTTCATCAACAACTATTTTTTCACAGAAATATTAAACCTTCTAACATTATTTTGCAAGCAGACGGTCAGTTAGGATTAATTGATTTTGGGAGCACGAAAGAAGTAGCGATCGCGCATTTAGCTGGAGTATGTGGTACGAGTAAAGGTTATGGGATAGTCTCACCGGGTTATACTCCAGGAGAGCAAGCGATCGGCAAAGCAGTACCCCAATCAGATTTTTTTGCTCTAGGGCGAACATTTGTATATTTATTAACAGGGAAAGAGCCTTCAGATTTAGTAGAAGATCCCCGTACAGGAGCGTTACTTTGGCAACATCGAGTCACAGGAATATCTCAGCAAACGATTAATTTAATTGATTATTTAATGGCTCCTGAGAGTAAAGATCGTCCCCATAACGCAGAAATTATTTTACAGCAATTGCGCCGAATTGAGCGTAGTTTTCAACCATTAGATTTTGGCGATTGGCGCGGTAGCACCCAGTTTATTCCTAGCGAACCTCGAATTAAAAATTTTACACCTAAGTATCGCCAGCTAGAAAAGAAAACTAAGCTTCAAAAAGCCCAATTGCTCCAACGACTGCTAGCGATCGCCTTTTTTGTCTCCTTATTTATTGCTGGCGAAAGAATTTATCAAGAAACAATTGTCCCTTTAACCAAAGACAAAAACGTCAGTAGCAGAAAAACGCTCGGCTATAGCTTCAAAACCAGTGGCGATGGAGCTAGATCCAGGGTGCCGCAAACAGCTTACCGCAAACTAAAGTAGCCATCGCCAAATCTCAATCAGATCGATGACTAATAAACAAAGCCATCAGGCATAATCGCCCCATTTAACTCCGCATTACGCAAATTAGTTTCATCAAGATTAACATCAATCAGAACTGCTTTTGCCAGAATTGCTCCAGTTAAATTAGACCAACTGAGTTTTGCTCGCGTTAGTTTAGCCGAACTCAGATCCGCTCCTCGTAAGGTAGTCCAAGTAATACTAGCAGCTCTAAGATTAGCTCTATTCAAGATAATTCCCGTGAGATTCGCGCCACTCAAGTTTGCCCAACTAAAATCAGTATCGCTAGCATTAGCGCGAGAAGCATTAACTCCATTTAAAACAGCATTAGAAAAGTTTGCTCCCTGTAAGTGAGCTTCTGTCAAAATCGCATTAGTTAAATTAGCTCCTTGTAAATCGGCATCCTTGAGAAAGCAATTCATTAACTTTGCCCGACTTAAGCAAACACGATTTAATTTTGCCCTACTCAAATCGGCTTCTCGTAAATCAGCATCATTTAAAAGAGCATAACTTAGATTCGCTCCACTCAGATTTGCGCCACTTAAATTTGAAGCTCTGAGACTAGCATCAGTCAGATTCGCCCCACTCAGACTTGCACCACTTAGATTAGTATCGATCAAATTTGCCTCAGTGAGATTAGCTTTTGATAAGCTAGCTCCAGAAAGTTTAGTTTCCCGGAGATTAACGCGAATCATAATCGCCTGAGTAAAATTTGCTCCCTTGAGATTACTTTCTCGTAAATTTGCTCCAATCAGAGATGCTCCGAGAAAGTTAGTATCGCTCAAATTGCTTTCTCGCAAGTCAACTCCATTCAGAGATGCCTCGGTAAGATAAGCACCACTCAAATCGCTACCTCGGAAATCAGCGCCACTAACATCTACCTTGCTTAAAAAGGCTCCTCGCAGTTGCGCCCCCCGAAAGTCTCTTTCTCCGGCGGCGTATCTCTCTAATAGTTCACCGGATTGCATAGTCATTAGCCCCTCTCTCATGTTTGATTTTCTCGCAATACAACTTGATTCTTGGTGAAGCTGAATTACCTCAGCCTTTCGATAATTTTTGTAGTTGCACCCCAATAAGTTGCCCTGGCGATCGCTACAGTCGAGCCAGCTAGACTTGGCAACGATTGTAAATTTAATAGTTAGACCCAACCAGTTAAGATTGTCTTGTGGTAATCTTTTTATGCTAAAGGTATCCATTCCCATCAACAACTTTTTACTAACTGAAGCAATCTAAATCCTCATTAATTTTGGCTTCTGTTAACCACAATCGTCCCAAATAGCAGTGGGGATGCTATTTTGGGAAAGCTTAAATTTTTCAAATGTCCCCAGATTCTGCGATTGTTCTCATCGGTAGATTTCCGGCGATCGAACAAGACGAGCAGTAGATATACGCCTGCAAGAGGAGAATAAATCAATGCCAAACAACTCAAGAAGCGCTGCCGTAACTCAAGGAGTTCGGCGATTGCCTAGCCGTGCTATGCTCAGAGCGGTTGGTTTTAACGATTCGGATTTTCAGAAACCAATTGTTGGTATTGCTAATGGCTATAGCACTATTACTCCCTGTAATATCGGTTTAAATGACCTTGCTCTGCGAGCAGAGAAAGGTTTGAAGTCGGCGGGTGGAATGCCGTTGCTATTTGGCACGATTACCATTAGCGATGGCATTTCAATGGGTACTGAGGGAATGAAGTATTCCCTTGTATCCCGGGAAGTGATTGCTGATTCAATTGAAACTGTTTGCCAAGGGCAAAGTATGGATGGTGTTTTGGCGATCGGCGGTTGTGACAAAAATATGCCTGGTGCCGCGATCGCGATTGCCAGAATGAATATTCCCGCTATCTTTGTCTATGGTGGCACAATTAAGCCGGGACATTACAATGGTCAAGATTTGACTGTGGTTAGTGCTTTTGAGGCGGTTGGACAGTACAGTGCTGGTAAAATCGCGGATGAGGAATTACTGGAGATCGAGCGTAATGCTTGTCCTGGTGCGGGTTCCTGTGGGGGAATGTATACGGCGAATACGATGTCTTCGGCTTTGGAAGTTATGGGGTTGAGTTTGCCTTATTCTTCGACGATGGCGACAGAAGATGCGGAAAAGGCAGAAAGTGCGGAAAAAAGTGCTTTTGTCTTGATGGAGGCAATTAAGAAGCAAATTCTTCCCAGTCAGCTTTTGACTCGCAAGGCTTTTGAAAATGCGATTTCGGTAATTATGGCGATTGGAGGATCGACAAATGCGGTGCTACATTTGTTGGCGATCGCTCATACCATCGGGGTCGATTTGAAGATTGATGATTTTGAGGTGATTCGCGATCGCGTTCCGGTTTTGTGCGACCTTAAGCCGAGTGGGAAATATGTGGCTACGGATTTACACAAGGCGGGTGGTATCCCCCAAGTGATGAAAATGTTACTGGTACACGATTTGTTACACGGTGATGCTTTGACAATTACTGGTCAAACTGTAGCTGAAGTTTTGGCTGATGTACCTGATGAACCTCCCTCAAATCAAGATGTCATTCATCCTTGGCAAAATCCGATTTATGCTCAAGGTCATTTGGCAATCTTGAAGGGTAATTTAGCGACAGAAGGGGCGGTAGCGAAGATTAGTGGGGTGAAAAAGCCGACAATTTCTGGTTCTGCTCGGGTTTTTGAGTCGGAAGAAGATTGTTTAGATGCTATTCTGGCGGGTAAAATTCAAGCTGGCGATGTAATTGTCGTTCGTTATGAAGGACCTAAAGGTGGTCCGGGAATGCGCGAAATGCTCGCTCCTACTTCGGCGATTATTGGTGCTGGGTTAGGAGATCGGGTTGGTTTGATTACCGATGGACGCTTTTCTGGCGGGAGTTACGGTTTGGTTGTAGGTCATGTTGCACCAGAAGCTGCTGTCGGTGGCACGATCGCCTTGGTCAAAGAAGGAGATAAAATTACGATTGATGCTCAAACGCGATCGCTACATTTGCACGTTTCTGATGAAGAATTAGCACAACGTCGCGCTAATTGGCAACCCCCTCAGCCTCGTTATACCAGTGGTGTCTTAGCTAAATATGCCAAATTGGTTTCCAGCAGTAGTTTTGGGGCTGTTACCGACATGGGCTTGATTTAATCAAGAGTGAACTACAAAAGTCTCTTTGGCTTTTGTAGTTTTTAGAAATGAATGGACTTTGATAGTTATTGGCGATCGCTTTTGTCTCATTTTACTAGGGGCAGCGAAGGCGATCGCTACTCAGTAAAAATGGAAGTATTCATAAAAATGTTCTTCCTGACTCAAGAGATCGAGCTGTTTCTCAAGATAGTGGGCAAACTAAAAATAATTGTTGTCTTCGATCCGGAATTAAGAACTTCTCAAAGCAACAATGGGATCGAGTTTAGCAGCTTGTCGCGCGGGAAAAACGCCGAAAAACAAACCAATTCCCCCAGAAACTCCTACAGCAACCAAAATCGCGATCGCGTCAATTCCGGCTTTCAAGGGTGTGACAGCCCCAACCAATAAAATTCCACTCACACCAGCCAAAGTACCAAAAAGACCACCCATAGCCGAGAGAATCGTCGCCTCAATGAGAAATTGAGTCAAAATATCTCTTTCCTTTGCACCAATCGCCTTACGCAGTCCAATTTCCTGAGTACGTTCAGTCACAGAAACCAACATAATATTCATCACACCGATTCCGCCAACCAACAAAGAGATACCAGCGATCGCTGCTAGCATAACTGTCAATCCGCCTGTTACTGTACCGACAATATTTAAAATATCTTGTTGAGTTTGTACCCCAAAATCATCCTCACCAGTAATTTTATGACGTAACCGCAGTAAATTTTCAATTTGAAACTTAGCTGCGCGAATATCATCTTCACTAGTTGCCGAAATAGCAATAAAAGTTACTTCCGTACCGTAAGGAGAAGTATTTCCCACCACTTGATTCGACATCGTTGTCAGAGGAATATAAGCTGTATCATCTTGATTAGTACCCAAAAAAGAACCTTTCGCTGCCATCACCCCAACAACTTCAAAACTAATATTTTTAATTCTTACTTGTTCGCCAATCGGATTGCGAGAACCAAAAAAAGTCTCAGCCAATTCCGCCCCCAAAACCACCACACGATTATTTCGTTTCAAATCTAGATCCCGAATAAACCTACCTTTAGCAACATCAAAACTTCTCACCGGAAGAAACTCCGGCGTTACTCCCATAACTAAATTGCTCGAATTTTGGTTGCGATAAGTAACCAACTGTTGAGAATTAATCTGAGGTGCAACCTCCGTCACTGAAGGAACCTGAGTCGCGATCGCCTCTGCATCAGCTAACACCAAAGTCTTAGGTATTTCAAAAGAAGTATTGCGCGTTTCTCGCGAACCAGGAACCACAAATAACACATTCGGACCAAGAGACTCAAACTGTTCTGAAGCTAACTTTTGCGCCCCTTGTCCGATTCCCACCATCGCAATAACCGAAGCATTACCAATCACAATTCCCAACATAGTCAAACTACTTCGTAGCTTATTAGCCACCAAAGTAGTAGTTGCCATTTTCAAATTATCAATAATATTCATTTCAGGTACTTAATAATCCAACCATTCGATCCAAAAAAGCTAATTACTTAGCGTACTTCTTTGCGACTTTGCGCCTACTCTAACGAGAACGGCTAACGCCGAATGCGCGAGATAAAAATAACTTTAAACTAATCTCCAACCCCTAACTTCAGTTAACTAGACTCAAATAAATCAATAAACGCAAATCCACCCTTAATTAGCATTCTTCTTTGCGACTTTGCGCCTACTCGAAGCGAGTTCTCCTCCGGAGTATGCGTGAAATTTCCAGTAAATTATACTTAAGAATTACTTAGCTTAAACTAATCTCCAACCCCTAACTTCGGTTGACTAGACTCAGGTAAATCAATAAACACAAGTTCACCTGCTTGCAAACCAGACAAAATTTGCGTTTGATTTTCCAAAGTTAATCCTATTGTTACCGGACGAAATTCGGCAAGTCGATCTTCATCAGGAACCATCACCCCAGTTTCACCTTCTCGAGTAACGATCGCCACTGTCGGTACAACCAAAGTATCCTTAAGTGTATTCCCCAAAAAAGTCACATCGACATTCATTCCCGAACGTAACCGATCTTGACCTGTTTGCAAACTAACTCGTACCTCAAAAGAAGTCACATTTTGCTCAACTACAGCTTCTGGGGCAATTAATTCCACTTCTCCTTGAAATACCTCTTCCGGATAAGCATCAGCGATAATTTCCACAGGTTGTCCTGGCTTTAATTGTCCCACATCCACTTCCGGAACATTCGCCAGCACTTCTAATCCTTCCGCGATCGCTAAAATTGAACTCGAAGTTGCACTTGCAGTATTAGATGCAGAAGTCGTCGGCGTGACAAATGCGCCTTCTGTCGCATATTTTTGGGTAATAATTCCCGCAAAGGGCGCAGTAATTACCGTATCTTCCAACCTTACTTCTGCTGCTACCACTTGGGCTTCGGTTGCGGCTACTGCGGCTTGTAAGCGTTCAATTTCTTCTGGACGCGCCCCCTCTCGTAACTGTGCTAAAGCTGCCTCTGCTTCGGCTACAGAAGCTTGTAGCTGGGCAATTTCAGGGTTATTGGTATTCCGAGTTTGTTCCAGTCGTCGCTGTGCTTCTAATAAATTTGCTTGCGCGCTGCGAACTTCATTTTCCACCTCATCAAAGCGATCTTGGGCGATCGCTCCTTGAGCCACTAATTCCTGGTTGCGATCGAGACGTTTTTGTGCTAAGTCGTACCTTGCTCTAGCTGCATCAACTTGAGCTTCAGCTTGCTGGATTTGTTCGGGAATGCGCGATCGCGCCTCCTGTAAACGAGCTTCTGCTTGCCCTAAACGAGCTTGAGCTTGGGCAATTTCTTCTTGACGAGATCCTGCTCGTGCTTCAGCTAATCTCGCCTTAGCTTCTTCGAGATTGGCTTTTACTTGTAAATACTGTGCTTGCAGTTCAGCATTTTCCATTTCTGCCAATCTTTGTCCTTCTTCGACGATCTCGCCCTGATCGACGTATAATTTTGCCAAGATACCCGCATTTTTGGGGCTGATATTTACGCTCTTAACTGGGACAACTGTGCCATTGGCTTCGATTTTGACGGTTAAATCTTGCTCAGTAACAGATACTGTCAATTGTTCGAGATCCAGTTTATTTGCTTCTCTACCAGAGAGAAAATAAGTGCCACTACCAACCAGTAAAATGCTAGCTGCCATCAACCCCAGAAACCAACGGAGGGGGCTTTTAACTTTACCAAGCAGAGGAAGTTGCATAATTGGGGATTAGGGATTAGGGATTGGGGATTGGGGAGACAAGGAAGAGGGGGGAGACAAGGGAGAGGGGGAGGATAGACTGATAACAGTTTACTGCTATTTCCCAATCCCCAATCACCAGTCACCAGTCCCCAATCACCAATCTTGACATCAGTACATACTTACTGTATTATAACAAAATTTGTGAAGCTAACTTGCACAAACTCATCCTTTCGCGAACAAGGTAAACGATAAGCTAATGTATCAATATGGATTTCTCATTGAACAGTTATTTTGAGGCGGCATCGTGCCTAAACGTAATTTCTTATTATCGGTTTTGGCTTTTGTAGGATTGTGGAGTGCAGCCGTGCCTGCATCAGCACAAGCACTACTACCTTATAGCCTACAACTAAACTCAGAACAACTCGAACAAAATGGCTTAGCTCTAGCCCAAGATGCGATTCAACTGGTAAGATTCCAGCAATATCAGCAAGCATTACCGAGAGCCAAACTAGCAGCCCAGCTAGCACCAGATGCTTATCAAACCTGGTTTATCTTAGGTAGCCTGTACGTGCAGCTAGAAGAGTTAGATAAAGGGATCGAAACCCTAGAAAAAGCTCGTACTCTAGCACCAGACGAAGCCGGAATTTTGTTTACCTTGGGTTCAGCATATTTTCAAAAAGAAGATTATGCTGGCGCTATTCGCGAAATAGAAAGAGGCTTAAAGCTACAGCCAGAGTCAAAAGAAGCCTTATTTGACTTAGGCAATGCTTACATGATGTTAAAGCAATTCGACAAAGCCGTAGTTGCCTATGAAAAATCGCTCGCCGAAGACAAAGACTTTTGGCCTGCGATCAACAATATCGGCTTAGTCAAATACGAACAAGGGGATCTCGAAGCAGCGCTAGAAAAATGGCAACAAGCGATCGCCATTGACAACCAAGCAGCCGAACCCCAACTTGCGGTAGCTGTAGCTTTATTTGCTAATGGTGAAAGAGAAAAGGCAGTAGCCCTAGGAGAAACAGCTTTAGCGATCGATAGTCGCTACGCTGACTTAGAATTTCTCGAAGAAAATCTCTGGGGCGAAACACTTCTCTCCGATACGGCAAAATTCCTTGCCACACCGCAAATGCAAGCGATTCTAGCTCGTCTTGGGGAACTCGAAGAAATCGAGATCGCCCCTTAATCAAAGCGAAACTGCCTGTAGCTGGCTGCCCAAGCAACCAAAGTAGCAAAATTACTTAGGCAGTAATTCGCGAATTTGCTCGACAAACTGCTGATGGTCAACAACAGGTTTAGAAATGTAACCATCAGCACCGCTTTGCTTAAGAAAGCTTTCGCGATCGCCTTCCATCGCGTGTGCGGTGACAAGGATAACTGGTAAAGAAGAAGTTTTTGGGTCAGATTTCAAAATTTGCGTAATCTTAATCCCATCTACCGATTTGCCCTGGTAAACACTGTGAGCAAGAGACACATCCATCAAAATGATGTCAGCTTCTCCAGCTTGAGCAATTTGCATTACCTCTTCTACATCTTCTGTATGCTTTACCTCCAATCCACCGCGTTTAGTCAAAATCTTAGAAAAAACGCGAGCATTGATCGGATCGTCTTCTACAATCAAAACGGTCGCCATAGGTGTTAATCAAGAAAGTAATCTGAGATTGGGGCGAACTTGATACTAAGAAACACTTGCTCTTTTGTAAAGAAGCTCAAAGAAAAAGCTTCTCTGGTTCGTCGCCTAGAGATATAGTCAGCAAAAGCGAATGAAAAATCGCCTTGAAATACTGACTTTGGTTTTTAACCATTAAACCAAAACCCGATCGTTAATTAAATCTTCACTTTTTGCTCTAGAAATTGTAGGTGAGAAAAAACTCATGGCAAAACAGCTAAATCTCCTGGGGTCGGGACAAATTATCCCCACGGCGTTACACGCGGAGATGCAACGGTCATATCTGGAATATGCCATGAGTGTGATCGTTGGGCGAGCTTTGCCCGATGTCCGCGATGGTTTGAAACCAGTTCATCGACGTATTTTGTACGCGATGCACGAACTGGGCTTAACTCCCGACCGACCTTTCCGTAAGTGCGCTCGCGTGGTGGGGGATGTTTTGGGTAAATATCACCCTCACGGCGATCGGGCAGTTTATGATGCCTTGGTACGGATGGTGCAGGATTTTTCCAGTCGCTATCCATTGTTACAGGGTCACGGTAATTTTGGGTCGGTGGACAACGATCCTCCTGCGGCAATGCGTTATACGGAAACGCGTTTGGGGGAAATTGCTAATGAAGCAATGTTGACTTCGATTGGCGAAGCAACAGTTGATTTTACTAGCAATTTTGATAACTCTCAGCAAGAACCGGTGGTTCTGCCTGCCCAGTTACCTATTTTATTGCTCAATGGCTGTGCTGGGATTGCTGTCGGGATGGCAACTAATATTCCGCCTCATAATTTGACTGAGGTGGTAGATGGCATAATTGCTTTGATCGATAAGCCAGATTTGCCGGATGAGAAGTTATGGGAGTTGATTCCCGGACCTGATTTTCCTACGGGTGGGGAAATTGTCGATACTGCGGGAATTAAAGATACTTATGCGACTGGACGAGGTATTATTCCTGTTCGAGGGGTGGTGAAAACTGAGCGCTTAGTTATTCCTGGTAGACGTAGGAAGGAACGAACTGCGCTGGTGGTGACTGAGTTGCCGTTTCAGGTGAATAAAGCAGCTTGGATTGAAAAAGTTGCGGATTTAGTGAATCAAGGGCGACTGGAAGGAATTGCGGATATTCGCGACGAAAGCGATCGCTCGGGGATGCGGGTGGTGGTCGAACTAAAACGGGATGCGACGGCGAAAAAGGTTCTCCGTCAACTTTACAAGCAAACGCCTCTACAATCTAATTTTGGGGCGATTATGTTGGCGCTGGTGGATAATGAACCGCTTCAGTTACCGCTACGGAAGATTTTGCAGGAGTTTATCGATTTTCGCGAGGAAACTCTCACTCGACAATATAACCACGAACTCGAACTTAACCAACGTCGGTTACATTTGGTAGCAGGTTTATTAGCGGCGCTGAAGAAGATCGATCGCGCGATCGATCTTCTGCGTCAAGCTGCTGATGGTAGTACGGCTAAAATCGCTTTAATTGAAGAGTTAGCCATTAGCGAGGCTCAAGCTGATGCGATTTTAGCGATGCCTTTGCGCCGTTTGACGGGTTTAGAACGGCAAAAGTTACAGTCGGAGTACGAAGAGTTAGAAACGAGAATTGGCGAATTGGAGTTGTTACTCGGATCTCGCCACGAATTGATGAAGGCGCTGAAAAAAGAGTTGCGATCGCTCAAGCGTAAATATGGGGACGATCGTCGTACTCGCATCCTCAGCCCTGCGGAAGTGAAAAAATCAGCGCTGACTTCTGCTACTTCTAAGGCTACTAGGAAAACTAAGGAAACAACTGCCACCGTTGCTACCGTTTCTGAATCTACTCCGACAATACCCGATAATGCGGCGATCGAAGTTACTGAGAAAGGTAATATTTATTGGCAACAGCCAGAAATATCCGCGAAAAAAAGTGATGATTTGGTCGTGTATAGCGAACCGGTAGCTAAAAACGCCCAATTAATTGCGATCGCGGATACGGGAAAAGCTTATCCGGTAGATATTAACGAGATTCCCCCGGCTTCCCAAACCACGCCAACTTCTTTACTAAGTTTATTACCAGCAAGCGCTCAAAGAGACGCTAATCGAGTTGTCGCGCAGTTTTTCCGTCCTTATAACGCCAAACCCCTCGACCTGATTTTACTCAGCGAGAAGGGGCGAATTAAACGCATTCCCGCCTCAGAATTAGAAAACTTAACCAATCGCGGCTTGATGCTGATTAAATTCAAAGATGGCGATCGCCTCCAGCAGATTGATTTTGTTAAAGAAGGAATGGAAATGGCGATCGCTACTTCTGGAGGTCGGATTTTACGCTTTGTAGTTAATGACGAACAGCTACCAGTTATGGGGCGTAATGCGTTAGGAAATCTTGCTGTCAGACTGCGTTTTCATGAAAAAATAGTTGGCTGTTACGTTGTTAATTCAGACAATAACTTACTCCTAATTTCTCAACAAGGTTACATTAAAGGTTTGAGGGTTAGTAAAATTAGGTTAGGAAGTCTCGGCGATATCGGCACAAACGCCCTTCAATTTGCCAAAAAAGATACTTTAGCTGCCATGGTATTAGATCGACCAAATACTCAAATAATCGCCCTTACTAACACTCAAAGAAAAATACCCATTGTTACTGAGTCTGTTTCATTTTGGGGTAAAGACGGTATCGGCGATCGGCTTCCGAAATTGAAAGCAAATGAAACTGTCGAATCTGTTATTTGTTTGTAGCTACTAACCGAGAGTTGGCTCGAGCGGAAACTCTCGGTTTTGGGTATTCCCGAATCTGGGATAGTTGATTATTCTTAATTGTCAAAGCTTTTCACCGACGGAACAAGAACCAAGGATAAGCTACAATCGATCGAGAAGCTGTTACAAAAGTTAATCCCTCAAGCTGCGATCTATCTTGGAGACTCGAATGCTGCGACTGGAACATATTACTAAAATTTATTCGACGGGCGAAGTGCTGAAAGACATCAACTGGGAGGTAAAACCGGGAGAAAGAGTGGGTTTGGTTGGTGTGAATGGCGCAGGTAAGTCTACTCAGTTGAAGATTATCACAGGAGAGGTGGAACCGACGACTGGTGAGGTAATTCGTCCTGCATCAATGCACATTGCTTATCTGACGCAAGAGTTTGAAGTTGAACCCAGTCGCACTGTCAGGGAAGAGTTTTGGACGGTTTTCCGCGAAGCTAATCAAGTCCAGGAAGGTATTGCAAAGACGACTCGCGAGATGGAAACGGCGTCAGGAGAGGAACTTGACCAATTAATCAAGAAGTTGGATAAGCTACAACGTAAGTTTGAGGCTCTCGACGGATATGGTTTAGAAGCCCAAATTGAGAAAATTTTACCAGAAATGGGGTTTGCTCCCGAAGACGGCGATCGCCTGGTATCTTCTTTCAGTGGTGGCTGGCAAATGCGGATGAGTTTAGGTAAAATTCTCCTCCAAAATCCGGATGTTTTGTTACTTGACGAGCCGACTAACCACCTGGATTTAGAAACAATCGAATGGCTGGAAAATTACCTGAAAAATTTAAACACGCCAATGGTAATTGTTTCTCACGATCGCGAGTTTCTCGACCGTCTTTGCACAAAAATTGTCGAAACTGAGCGCGGTGTTTCTACAACCTATTTAGGTAATTATAGCTCATATTTAACTCAAAAAGCTGAAAATCTTGCTGCTACCGAAAGTGCTTACGAACAGCAACAAAAAGAAATTGCCAAACAGCAAGTATTTATCGAACGATTTCGCGCTAGTGCGACGCGCAGCACCCAAGCGAAAAGCCGCGAGAAACAATTAGAAAAAATTGAGAAAATTGAAGCGCCGACTGCAAATTTAAGAACGTTACGCTTTCGTTTTCCCGACTGTCCTCGTAGCGGACGCGAAGTAGGTTTAATTAAAGATTTGAGTCATACTTATAACGACCAAATTCTCTTTTTAGGCGCAAATTTAGAAATCGAACGAGGCGATAAAATTGCCTTCCTCGGTCCTAATGGTTGCGGGAAATCAACCTTACTGCGAATGTTGATGGCAATGGAACAACCAGAAGATGGAATTGTTCGCCTTGGTCAACATAATATCATTCCCGGTTATTTCGAGCAAAATCAAGCGGAAGCTCTCGATTTAAATAAGACAGTTATGGATACTATTCATGACGAAGTACCCGACTGGAAAAACGAAGAAGTTCGCAATTTGTTAGGACAATTTTTGTTTAGTGGTGACACAGTATTTAAGAAAGTCGAAGCTTTAAGTGGTGGCGAAAAAGCCCGCGTTGCTTTAGCGAAAATGTTGCTACGTCCAGCGAATTTGCTAATTTTAGATGAGCCGACAAACCACTTAGATATTCCCGCGAAGGAGATGTTAGAAGAGGCGTTACATAATTACGATGGTACAGTAATTATTGTCTCTCACGATCGCTACTTTATTTCTAAGGTGGCTAATAAAATTGTCGAAATTCGTAACGGTGAATTGATTAGTTATTTGGGAGATTATCACTATTATTTAGATAAATTGGCAGAGGAAAAAGAAGCGGAACGTCGTCGCATAGAAGCGGAGAAAAAAGCTGCGAAGAAAGCCGCCAAGGAAGCGAAGAAAAAGAATAAGAAAAAAGTCGGCGCAAAGTGATTTCAGTTGTAGAGACGTTGCGTGCAACGTCTCTATCAGCTAAAAAAGATATTAGTGACTCTAAAGTTAAATTCAGCTAGAAAAAATTAAAATAAATTGATAAAAAATAACTTGCATAAAATCAAGTGTGAGTAATTTAAGTGATGAAGAAATATACGCTGAAATTGGCACAATTACAAGTCAATTTCAGCTACTTGAATGTGATGAGTGTGCTTTAGCTGTGATAAATTGGTTAACAGCTAACGGTATTGAAGGGAAAGTTTTGCGGCTGAGAACGAGATATCCAGATGAAGATTATATTGTTAGCGATCGCGTAGACGTGGCTGAATCGATTACTATTAATGGTAGGCATTATGGGGTAGAAGTGAGAGGGAAAGTATTTGATAATCTTTCAAATGAGGGAATGAGACGCGAAGACTGGCTAAATGATTTTCACTGTCCAAGTGAAGAGTTTATTCTTGAGGAGTTAGAATAGTTACAATTTGAGGTAATATGGACGACGGATTATTCGATATTTTAGCAAAAATAAAAGCAAGACCAGGAATGTATATTGGTCAGCCTTCAGTTAGTAACTTATTTATGTTTTTAGCAGGATACAAAACTGCGAGACGAGAGTTGAAAATTGAACCAACCACAGCAGAAAAGGAATTTTATAGGGAGTTTCAGAATTTTTTACAACGAAGGCTGAAGGTACAAACGGTAAATTCTTGGGCGAAAATGATTATGCTTTATTCTGTTGATGAAGAGGAGGGTTTTGCATATTTTTTTAAGTTGTTAGAGGAGTTTAAACAGCGAGATAAAAGTTTAGATGGAGACTGGTTGGAAGAAATAGCGAAGAATGAGAATAAGCAAATTAAACAAACTGCGATTAAACGTAAATAAAAATCAAGGTATGATAATTAAGTCCAACTGCGAAAGAAGGTGTTATCTTCCCAAGCGTTGGCTGTCAGTTGTTCGATCGCTACTATCTCACGATTTGTCAAAATTTGAAATTCTTGGGCAGCCTTGACATTTGACTCAAGTTGTGCTGGTGTTTCGGCAGCAATAACGGCGCTGTGGACTCCGGGCTGAGATAAAGTATAACCGAGGGCTTGGTGCATTCCGTTGAGTACGCCCGGTTTGAAGATGCGTCCGTAGGCTGGTACTTTCATGGCAATTATACCAACATTTAGTTCTTGGGCGACGGGAAGGACGACGGGAATGAAAGGACGAGGGTGATGTTTATCGGCGGCGTTGACGGGAATGAGGGCAGTGTCGAAGGGATAGCGGCGTAGTCCTGCGGCAATTATATCTGGTTCGTGGTGTCCGGTGATACCCACGAAACGGACGATTTTTTGGGCTTTGGCTTCTGCGAGGGCTTTGGTTGCGCCATTGGGGGCGGTAATTTCGTCTAATTCTTCGCTGAAGGAAACGTGGTGCAGTTGCCACAAATCGAGGTAATCTGTATTTAGGCGTTTTAGCGATCGCTCTAATTCTCGCCACGCATCGTCACGCGATCGCTTGGCTGTTTTGGAGGCTAGAAAGATTTCTTGGCGATAGTTGGGTAAAATTTTACCAAGATATTCCTCCGAAGGACCGTAACTCGCGGCAGTATCAAAATAGCGGATACCTAATTCTAAAGCCCGTTGTGCGATCGCGATCGCCTCTTTTTCCCGACCATCCCAAGACAAAGGCGTTTGTCCTGCACCACCTAAGCCTAAAATTGGAACAGAAACTCCTGTTTTTCCGAACACTCGTTTGGGCATAGTGACGGTAGGAAGAGAAACTGTAGTTGACGATATTGGTTGCTGGGTAGAGTTAAGAGTTTTTGTCAAAGCTACTCCTCCAATAACTCCACCAGCAACACTAACCGAAGTGGTGATAAATTTGCGTCTGCTGGTCATAATTGACTACTCCCCTCCCTCCGCGTTGCTAAAGGGAGGGGATTCACAAGTAGTTCTCTTTCCTCTTGCAGGCACAGTCAAGTTGCCTCTAGACGCTCAATATGTTGACATATAGCCGCATATATTGCGCTTACTTTTTTGAGTTTTATGCTTTCAAACATCCATCACTCAGCTAGTTTAGTACGCTCCTCGCTCTGAAGAAAGCTGGCAGTGGTTTAGTCATACTGCCGTTAGAGCCAATCTAACCGTTGTTTCTTACTTACCGGGTTTTCGACCTACTAGAGCGAAGAATCACGTAGATTTTCGTTTTACTCGCTATCAACTATTGTACTAACTTTCTAGTTTCTTTTCAATCAAAGTCGCCGTAGAACAGCGAGGCTTTAAACCCATTTTTTTTGGTAAATCCGCGATCGCAACTTTTGCCTGAATTGTAGCAAATGTATCTTTTGGTTGAAGTAACCTTTCTTACCAAAAGCGTAGGATATTGTCTTGAGAAAAAGGTATCGCGCCAGAAATCTCACTTTTAACCAAAAAAAGCGATCGGAGGCATATATGCAACAAATTCTTCCCAACTTTGGACAAAAATTAGCCAAACGTCTGTTATTTCTCGCTTTAACCTGTTTACTCAGCTTGGGAGGTATCTTCCTCACTACCAGTCAACCTAGCTACGCGCAAATTCAGCCCCCACCTCCTCCAGCTAACCCACAAACAACCCCCTTGACTCCAGAAGATAAAATCGATCGCGCTTATACTTTCCGCGAAGGGACTGGGATACAGGAAGAGATGCGACAAAAATCCTATGAGGAGGAAGTTGAAGCAGGTACAGGTACTAAAGCTGTAGAGAAATTATACGAAGAAAACCTCAAGGAATACAAAGAAAGTAATCCTGGTGAAGGTTTGGTGGAAAAAACCAAAGACGCGATCGAAAATATTACAGGTAAGTAAACTTACTGAGGTGGGTTAAGCCCACCTTCCGCTTCTCAATTATATCTGGTTACTCGCTCGCTCGCTGCCTTTCACTTCTTGAGGAAAAAAATTGCTTAGTTGTTGCATTTGAATTATCAATGTAGTATAAAATATATTAGATTAACAATCGACTAGAAAACTAACAATGGTTTCCTTAAGGAACGAACCAGAAACGGCGGCGCTAACTGCCTACGATCTCTGGAAAGAATACAATCAGCGTGCCGTAGTCCAAGGAGTCAGCTTTAACCTCGATCGGGGAGAAGTTCTCGGTTTACTAGGCGCAAACGGTGCCGGAAAAACAACCACAGTGGGAATGTTATATGGTGCAGTAATTCCTACTCGCGGTTTTGTCAAATTGGGTAACTATGATGTCAAAAACCAAGGTAGAAAAGCTCGAATGCGGATGGGAATTGTCACCCAAGAAG
The DNA here is from genome assembly GCF_020144665.1 of Oscillatoria salina IIICB1. Taxonomy (NCBI): domain Bacteria; kingdom Bacillati; phylum Cyanobacteriota; class Cyanophyceae; order Oscillatoriales; family Oscillatoriaceae; genus Oscillatoria; species Oscillatoria salina. Next base: position 49,463 of record NZ_JAAHBQ010000002.1, read on the forward strand.
ACAATCTCGATCCTGATTTTACGGTAATCGAAAATCTAATTTATTTTGCTCAATTTTACCGCATTACTGGCAAAAAAGCAAGAGCGAGGGCAGGAGAATTATTAGCAAGAGTTGGCTTAGAAAATTACGCCCAACATCGCATCGACGAACTTTCCGGAGGGTTAAAAAGACGCTTAGTATTAGCGAGGGCATTAATCAATCATCCCCAGGTAGTATTTTTAGACGAACCAACCACCGGATTAGACCCAGATGCGCGGCAAGATTTTTGGCGGTTAGTAATAGAATTAAAAGAGAAGGGGGCTGGCATATTGCTGACGACACACTACATGGACGAAGCGCAGCGTTTATGCGATCGCCTAATTTTAATCCAACAAGGAAAAGTAATTGATGAAGGAACTCCCAAGGAATTAATCGCCCGGACAGCAGGTTTAGAAGTTGTAGAGATTGCCGGCATAAAAGAGGAAATTTTGCAACAGTTAACAAACAAATTTAGCACTTGGTATCGTCCTTTTGGCAGTAGTTATTTAATTGGTTTACCAATAGATAACCCAGAGAAAATGTGGGAAAATTTAAGTAATACTAAACCCATTTTACTCAGTCGTCGTCAAGCCAACTTAGAAGACGTATTCTTACGACTAACTGGAAAAATTTTGGATTAAGAAAATGAAAGAAAATCCGCTAACAATTTGGGGCGTATATTCAGTGTGGCTGCGTCACGCCAGAGTTTATCGGAAAACCTGGTTAGTAAATAGTTTACCCCCGCTTTCCGAACCAATAATTTATCTCATAGCTTTTGGTTATGGTTTAACTCCCTTAATCGGAGAAATAACTTATCAAGGTGAAACAGTTAGCTATTTAGAATTTATTGCACCAGGAATGATTGCCATTGGCGTATTATTTCAATCATTTGTTGAAGGGTCTTATGGTAGTTTTATTCGTTTAACCTTTCAAAAAACCTGGCAAGCTTTATTAACTGCACCGTTAACCTTTAGCGAAGTATTTGTTGGCGATTGGTTATGGGCGACAACCAAAGGATTATTTGCCGGAACCTTAACCGGAATAGTAGCATCAATTTGGGGACTTTACTCCGGTTGGAATTTATTGGTATCCTTACCAATAATGCTTTTAGGAAGTTTACTATTTAGCGCGATCGGATTACTAACCGCAGGAACAGTACGAACCGTCGATCAATTAAACGTACCCATATTTTTGTTGATCATCCCGATGTTTACTCTCTGTGGTACTTACTTCCCTCGCGACACCTTACCTTCCTGGTTAGAAGCACTAGCAAATATTTTACCCTTAGCCTGGTTAGTCGATTTGCTACGCTGGCATCTAGGACTATCGCCGTGGTGGTTTTTGTCCTTAATTGGGTTAGTCGCATTGGCAGGAATATCTGCAATTTTAGCTTGGCGACGAATCTATCCCCAACTATTCCGTTAAGATGATTTTTTCGCTACCTTAGTAAACAGTACCATTACCAATCAACTACTAAGTATGGCTAACTTGGAAGAAAAGAAACAAAGCATCTTGGCTCGCGTCAGGAGAACTAAACAGAAAGATCCTAGTAGTACCAGTTTGGCAGGACAGAAAAGACAAATCATGGCGTGTGTGAAGAGAAGCCGTGGTTAATAACAGCTTAAATGAAATTAAGGGCGATCGCTACGTCGCCCTTTTGTCGATCTGGAGACTTTTGTACTAATGAAAACACTTCCTAAAGACGCAATTTGTTATCGGAAAACACCCGTATTTACCCAAGATCAAATCCCCGAAGGCTTTTTGACTCGACATTCGACGAAAAAAGGTATCTGGGGAAAAATTAACGTCGTTTCAGGATCTCTGCGTTATCGCATTAACGCAGATATACTTGAAGAACATACCCTTACACCCACTAAGTTTGGCATAGTCGAACCAGAAGTTCCGCATCAAGTACAACCCCTTGGTGAGGTTGAATTTTACGTGGAATTTTACCGCTTACCGAAATAGGGAACCCTTGGATTGGGGATTTCAGTGAACAGTCATCAGTTATCAGTAGAGAGTAGAGATTAGAGACAAGCAAGCAAGAGGGGGTTTTCAGTGAACAGTGAACAGTTATCAGTTGTAAGTTATCAGTTATCCATAGAGAGTGGAGACTAGGGAGACTTGGGATTGGGGGAGAGGGGGAAGACGGGGGAGACTTAGGAGATAAACTGTTCACTGTTTACTGTTCACTGTTCACTGCTAACTGAACCCAGTCCCCTCCTCACCAGTCACCAGCCCCCATACTTAAGTAAAAACTCGGAAAAAGGAAACTTAAGACGCGATAAACTCGACAACCAGGAAGGTAGTGGGCGTTTTAGAGTAGCTAGTTGAAGATTAATGCTAAATTTCTCTGGAATTACTAAAAGCCAAACTGTAGCCAGTAGGCGATCGCATATAGGGCGATTTAAGCATAAATTCTTTTAACGCCCAACTAACAAGCAGGGTGCAGAGAAAAATAATTTACAAATTTTGAGGTGACTCTGATGACAATTATCTGGACTGGAGGTGGCGATGGTACGTCATGGAACGATCCAGCTAACTGGGATACTGGTGAAGTCCCAGGATTATCAAATACGGTTGTTATTAACGACGGAGACAGTGTAACTCTCGACGAAGATGTTACCGTTGCGGTACTTAATCTCAATGGCGGTACTTTAACTGGTAGTGGTGGGCTAACTACAACACAAGCCTTAAACTGGACTGGTGGTACGATGTCTGGTACGGGAACCACAACCGTAGCAGAAACTGCTACTTTGTCAATTGGTGGGGATGTAGACAACTTTCTCTCCGAACGTACTTTTATTAATGCTGGTACGGGAACTTTTAGTAGTGTCGCAACTTTTGTTTTTAGTGGAGAAGCAACCTTTACTAATGAAGTAGACGCTACATTTGAAATTACTGGAGAAGGCGACTTCGAGTTTGAAGGTGACGGGAGTGGTACTTTTTCTAATGTAGGTACTTTTACTAAGTCGGTAGATGTTGAAACTTCTTTTAGTGAAAACATTTCTTTTCTCAATACCGGAACCGTCGAATTAGACATTGGGACATTAATTCTCAATGGTGAAGTTACCGGAAACTGCGATCGCTTTGAGATCGCTGAAGGTGCAATTTTACTTCTCGGTGGGGCAACTAATACCTTTGATACCGAAACCCGCTTTGAAGGAGAAGGTACTTTAGAAATTGAAGCAGGCAGTAGCTTTGTCGTTAATGTCGCTACTGGTGGTGATGGCGATGGCGATGGCGATGGCGATGGCGATGGTGATGGCGATGGCGATGGCGATGGCGATGGCGATGGCGATGGCGATGGCGATGGCGATGGCGATGGTGATGGCGATGGCGATGGCGATGGCGATGGCGATGACGATGACGACGATGATGATGATGATGATGATGATGATGACGGCGGCGTAGGTGACGACGACGACGATGACGACGACGATGACGACGACGATGATGATGGCGATGGTAATGGAGAAGATCGCAAATCTTTAGTCATCGATGTGAACTTCGTTAACAACGGTACAGTCGAAGTCAGCAGCGAAGCATCATTAGAGTTAGCCTTTAGCGGTGAAATTAGCGGTAACTACCAAATTGGCGCTAATGGATCGATAGAATTTAGTGGTGAAACACAAACTTTTGGTTCAGAAGTTAGTTTTGCTGGTGAAGGATCGATCGCCATCGACGCACAAACTACTTTCACCGTCAGTCGAAATTTTACTCTCGATCTTGACTTTTTCAATAGCGGCAGAGTCGTAATTGAAAATGGCGTTATCTTGCTAGTTAATGGGGAAGTAACCGGAAACTGCGATCGCTTCCAGATCGGTGAAGGTGGTAGCCTCACGTTAGGTGGAGAGGAAAATAGCTTCGACACCGAAACCGTCTTTGAAGGAGAAGGTACTTTAGAAATTGAAGAAGGTAGTACCGTAACGATTACCGAAGCGATCGTTGGTGACGGCGATGGCGATGGCGATGGCGATGGCGATGGTGACGGCGATGGTGACGGCGATGGCGATGGCGATGGCGATGGCGATGGCGATGGCGATGGCGATGGCGATGGCGATGGCGATGATGACGATGACGATGACGATGACGATGATGACGATGACGATGACGATGACGGCGGTACAGGTGACGACGACGACGATGATGACGATGACGGCGGTACAGGTGACGACGACGACGATGACGATGACGAAGGTAAGAAATCTCTAACCATCGACATCAACCTTGTCAACAAAGGCACGATCGCGATCGAAACTGGCGCAAGTTTAGATCTCGCTTTCGAGGGAGAAATTACTGGTAACTACGAAATTGATACCGATGCTTTTGTCAGCCTAACTGGTGCAGCATTTACGTTTGCTGAAGGCGCTGGCTTCTTTGGTGAAGGTATCCTCGAACTAGCCCAAAATAGCTTCCTCAGTATCGAGCGATCGTTCAGTCTGGAAACTTTCTTCTCCAGCAGCAGTATCGTCGAAATTGAAAGCGGAGGCGTACTAACTTTAGTTAAAGGTGCTGAATTTGAAAGCAGCATCGAAATCTCTCAACAAGCATCCCTAGAGTTAAGCAGTGAAGTCACTTTCGAGACTGGTATCGACATTACCGGAGAAGGCTTACTCGAATTACTCGAAGGTGGTACCCTCGTCATTGACGTTGGCGATGGCGATGACGACGGCGGCGATGGCGATGGCGATGGCGATGGCGATGGCGATGGCGATGGCGATGGCGACGGCGATGGCGATGGCGATGGCGATGGCGATGGCGATGGCGATGGCGATGGCGATGGCGACGGCGATGGCGATGGCGATGGCGACGGCGATGACGACGATGACGACGATGACGACGATGATGACGGCGGCGTAGGTGACGACGACGACGACGATGACGACGATGACGACGACGATGATGATGACGACGACGGCGGAAACGGCGACGACAAAGATACAGTCACCATCGAAGTTGAGTTTGAAAATAGCGGTAGCGTCAAGATCGAACAAGAAGCCAAACTTTCACTCGCCTTTAGCGGTGAAATCAATGGAGAATACGAAATCTCTGCTAATGGTTTCTTGAAGTTCACCGGAGAAACTCAAACCTTCCGCGAAGGAACAACCATCACAGGTCAAGGTTCAGTTGAATCATCCAGCAATTTGACAATCGACAAATCCATCACCATCGAAACTGGATTTGAACAAACTGGCGGAACCCTTACCATTGATGAAGAATTCAGCTTAACCAAGTTTGAATTGTTCTCAGGAAGCTTAGTTGTCAATAGCAGCTTCAACGTCAAGACTTTGATTGTCCGAGGTAATGCTGAAGCAATCCAAGGACAAGAAAACATCACTGCTGATACCTATATCGAAGCTTTTGATATCACCCTTGATGAAGGTGGAAGTCAAGTTTTTGACGACAGTAACCTCGAACTGGTAAACACTAATGCTGCTGCGAGTGAAGTAGTTTACACTCTCACTGATTTAGCAGATTACGGTACCATCTTCCTCGACGGAGAAGAATTAGCAGTTGGCGATACCTTCACCCAAGAAGATATCAACAACGGTTTAGTCAGTTACGAAAACGATGGTAGCGATGTTACCGACGATAGCTTTAGCTTTACCGTTGATGATGGCGACGGTACTCAGAGTGAGGAAATCAGCGTTGACTTCACAATTAATGTAGTTAACGATGCACCGATCGCTACTGAAGACGAGTTAAATAGTCCTGATGGCGAACCTGTAACTTTCGATCCTCTGGCTAACGATAGCGATGATGAAGGTGAAGATTTAGAACTCGATCCTGAAAGCATTGTCGGTGCGGGTAACGGTACTGTCACAGTTAACGAAGATGGTACGATTACCTATACTCCGAATGCTGGCTTCAACGGTAGCGAAGACTTCTCTTATGAAGTTTCTGATTCAGAAGGTAATATCAGCATCGGTACAATAATCATCAATGTCGGTACGGCAGCTAAATTCTTTGTTGCTGAAGATGATGAGGTGACAACTACACCGGGAACGTCTATCCTGATTGATGTTCTGGCTAACGACACCGATGACGATCGCCGTCCTGAAGATTTACAAATCGTTCCTGGTAGCCTGGTCGGTGCTGCTAACGGTACGATTGAAATTACCGAAGATGGTCAAATTCTCTTTACTCCTGCTTCCTTCTTCCGTGGTAAGGAAGATTTCTATTACGAAATTATCGACGAAGAGGGTAAGGTCGATACTGGTAAGGTGATTGTTACTGTCGGCGAAGACGACGGTACTGATGACGGTACTGACGATGGTACTGACGACGGTACTGATGATGGTACTGATGACGGTACTGACGATGGTACTGATGATGGAACCGATGATGGTACTGACGATGGTACTGATGACGGAACCGATGATGGTACTGATGATGGTACTGACGATGGTACTGATGACGGTACTGACGATGGTACTGATGATGGTACTGATGACGGTACTGATGATGGTACTGACGACGGTACTGATGATGGTACCGATGACGGTACTGACGATGGCGTTGACGATGGTACCGACAACGGTGGAACCACTCCTGACGAACCTCTCTTCGGTTCCGATGGTAACGACGTTATCGAAGTTGACGACGACACCAGCAACAGCCTAGTCTTTAGCGGTGACGGTGATGACTTCATCGACGCTTCTGCTGGTAGCAACAACCGCATCTTAGCTGGCGACGGCAACGATGAAATTATTGCTGGTACTGGCGATCGCGTAATCGCTGGTGACGGTGATGACTTCATTGATGCGACCGCAGGTGGCGGTAACAACCGTCTCTACGGTGGTGACGGTAACGATGACTTCCTGCTTGGTAGTAATGACCGTTTGGTTGGTGGCGATGATGTTGACCGCTTCTTCGTTACTAACGGTGGTGGTAACACCATCACAGGTGGCGAAGCTGCTGACCAATTCTGGATTGCTACAGGTGGTAGCTTACCCGATGCAGCCAACACGATTACTGACTTTGAAGTTGGTGTCGATGTCCTCGGCTTCGGTGGTACATTCGCAAATATCAGCGAATTTGCCGATTTGACCTTGACTGTAACTGATGGCAATACCACAGTCTCAGCCCAAGGTCAAGACATTGCTGTACTTTTAGGTGTTGAAGAAGACCTAACTGCTGCTAGCTTTGTCTTCGATAGTTCACTCACAGTTTAATTCAGTTTGACTGATTAAAAATAGGGGTAACGTTCCGCGTTGCCCCTATTTTTTTCCCCTTGGTTTACAATAAAAAAAGTCAGGTTAATATGAAAGGTAAAATAAAAAAACACACAAATATTTATGTAGGGGCAGTCCCCCCGTGGCTGCCCCCTGAAAATTAATTTATAACCAGAATTTACTCAATAATTAAATGAATAAAGAACAACTTTGGTTTAGCGATTTTCGCAATACATTGCCACTCACAACAAAGGAAGAAAAATCATTAATTCAATACGTGACTGTAGCTTTAGGGCAACAGCAAAAAAAGGTAAAATTAACTAATAATCTTCAGGAAGATCGCCAACCTCGTTTAGTATTTCTCTCGCTGAGTGACGGACAAAAAACTGCTAGCGTAATTTTCGGTTCTGGACGTGGAATAACTAAAGCTATTGAGGAAGCTATTAGTCAAATTCCTCGTCAACTACAAAATATTAAATGGATTAAACTAGATATTGTCCAAAGTGTTTTTTCTTTATCTCGTTTGAATTTAAAACGACCTTTATATAAACAAAGAAGTCTTTACGGTTTAGCCTTCGATCGCGAATCTCAAATTGCCTTTTTACCAGAAGAATTATTAACCAATAATTTGTTAAATACAGATTTAAATATTCGTCCGCAAAATATTATCAAATATTTAGGAAATGACTCGGAAAAAGCACAAGCATATCAAAGAATATTAGATTCCGATCGCATCCAAATTTATCGCTTCACCACAACAAGTTTATTTAGCGAAAATAATCAATCTATTTCACTTTATCGCGGTCATCGTTTGTTCGATAAACTTGAACGAGAACAACTTTTAGCGGCTGCTTTTGATGGTGGTGAATATCTCACTCGCGCAATCGAACCTAACGGCAAATTTGTCTATATTTACCAACCAAAAACTAACAATGTCCCCAATAAATATAACATTTTGCGTCATTCTGGGACAATTTATTCGTTGTTAGAATTATACGAAATAACTCAAAATAAGCAATTTTTAGTAACAGCAGAAACCGCGATCGCGTTTCTCTTACAAACCTTCCATCCTTACGAAACACCCCAAGGTAAGGTGAAATGCGTTGTTGAAGACGGTTTCGTCAAATTAGGAGGAAATGCGCTAGCGGCGATCGCCTTATCTAAATACACACAAGTCACTAAAAGTCAAGAGTATTTAGCAATTATTCAAGAATTAGCAACCTGGATGGCAAGCGTACAAAACGAAACTGGCGAATTTGTCGTTCACAAACAATCATACCCCGAAGGCAAAGTTAGGTCTTTCCTCTCCGAATATTACCCCGGAGAAGCGATTTTAGCCATGCTACGGCTTTATCAACTTGACTCTCAAGATAGGTGGTTGGATGTCGCCGCCAATGCTGCTAAATTTTTAATAGAAGTACGCGATCGCGGTTTACCCGACTCCAAATTACCTCACGATCACTGGCTACTTTACGGCTTAAACGAATTATATCGTCATCGCCCCGAACAATTGTACTTGAATCATAGTTTGAGGTTGGCTCACGCGATCGCAGACAAACAAAATGTTAATCCCAGTTATCCCGATTGGCAAGGAAGCTATTACCAACCCCCCAGATCCACACCCACAGCAACCCGCAGCGAAGGGCTTTATGCAGCCTATCAACTAGCAAAATTTGTCGGCAAAGATGAAGACGCAAAAACCTTTTTAGCAGCCATGAAACGAGGAATTAAATTTCAATTACAAACCCAATTTCAAGCAGAATCAGTCTTATATTTGCCAAATCCGCGCCGCGCGATCGGTGGTTTTCATCGTAGTCTGACAAATTTTGAAATTCGCATCGACTACATCCAGCATAATATTTCTAGTTTGTTAGGTTTGTATCAAATAATATAATTCGTTCCCTGGCTCTGCCGGGGAATGAGATCGGGAGGCTCCGCCTCCATTCCCTGGCTCCGCCGGAGAATGAGATCCGGAGGCTAACTCGTTCCCTGGCTCTGCCGGGGAATGAGATAAGGAGGCTCCGCCTCCATGGCAATCAAGGCAGAGCCTTGGGGTGGCGTACCCAGGCGGAGCCTAGGTACGAGAGTTTCTTTAGGGTGGCGTACCCAGGCGGAGCCTAGGTACGAGAGTTTCTTTGGGGTGGCGTACCCAGGCGGAGCCTAGGTAACGCGGAGGGAGGGGAGCAGTCAAATTTGTCTTCTTATCTGGCTGGAGCCTAGGAATGAGATGAAAATTTTAGATTACTTGCTATCCAAAAATCCTCGCGAATTTGATTATCAGTATAAACAGAATGCTTTCTTAGCTCTCACTTATTTACTCACCTTTAGTGAAGATGACAATAGCTTTTGCCAAATCGATTCGTTAGAAAGGAAAAAAGCACAACAAGTAATTGAGATTTTCAATGACGAAAGAATTATTTTAGTACAAGTAAGTCGAGAGATTAGTCTTAATCAGCATTTTCAACAACTAATTGAAGGAACTGCTCAAGAAGATGATATGGAAAATCTTATCCAAGCTGGTTAAATCTTATGAATTAACCAAGAAACAATTTAATTACAAAAGCTTTTTTAGGAAATAACCCAGAACTTAATTTTAGCCTAACTTACCTCGAAAACCAGTAATAATCCGGCTGCCATCTTTGAGGATATGAACCTCGATTTGGTCGCTTGCCCAACTAATTTTATCTTCAAAAGCAGGATTAAAGATGTGTATTTTTTGATTCCGAGAAGATACGGGAGAATCAGGGGAATTAATCGCTAAAGATTCTACATAAGGTCCGTCGATGAGAATGTCTAACTGGGCGAGTAATTTTTCTGCGCCGGGAGGGGCTTTTGGCGATCGCAACTCGGCTAAAGTAAATCCGGTGAAAGACATTACATTTAAGCCTTTTGCTTTAAGTTTTGCGGCTAATTCTGCTAAAGCTGTTGCTTGCCAAAAAGGTTCGCCCCCGGAAAAGGTTACGCCTTGATTGTTAGAATTGCTGAGGATTTTTTCGGCAAGTTCTTCAACAGAAAATAACTGATTAATTTCAAATGACCAAGATTGAGTATTAAAGCATCCTAAACATTCTCGCGCACATCCTTGCAGCCACACAACTGCACGACAACCGGGTCCGTTGACTTCTGATTCATCAACATAACCCATAACATTTAGATAGCCAGGAGGAATTTCCGGAAGGGTAGGATTGCTCATTTTGCTTATTTTTCCTCTCAGTTATTGTCAGTTAGTTCTGCCATCAATTCTGCCACAGACATCATTTTTTGGCTACGTCCGGCGTTAGAACCCGCAAAGATTAAACCATTGTCTACATTGCCACGAACGGCATTATCTAAAGCTTGAATAATACAGTAGGTTTCTTGGGAATCTCGACAGCGACAAGTGTGCAAACAGTTAGCAAGACAGCGTTTTTCGAGATCGGGGGAATTGGCGATCGCTTTTTCGGCAAAGGCATTTTTTAAAGCCCGCCCCGGCATTCCTACGGGACTGGGGACGATTACGACATCTTCTGGAGTAGCATGAAGATGAAATTCTTTGTAGCGAATATCTGCGTCGCATTCATGAGTGGTAATAAAGCGAGTGCCAATTTGTACGCCACTTGCTCCCAAGGCTAACACGCGATCGATATCTGTGCGATCCCAAACACCGCCAGCCGCAATGATGGGAATATTTACGCCAAGTTCGTCACGCAAATATTTAACTAATTGGGGAATAATTTGTGCGTCGGAAAAAGCCGGATTTGCTAATTCTTCTTTTTTAACTCCTAAATGTCCCCCGGCGGTTTGAGGATTTTCGACAATAAAAGCATCAGGAAGCCGTTGGTGGTGACGTTCCCAACGCCGACAAATCAATTTCGCCGCGCGATCGCTAGAAATAATTGGTACTAAGGCAACATCGGGATAATTAGCTGTATATTCTGGCAAATTCATCGGTAAACCTGCACCAGAAATAATCAAATTTGCCCCATTTTCCGCAGCAGTACGAACTAATGTTTCGTAGTCTCGCGCTGCCACCATTATATTAACACCAATAATTCCATTAGGACTCAAGAGACGCGCTTTTTTCAGTTCGTCAATTAAAGCTAAACGATTAGCTGCAAAAAACTTTTCTTGTCTCTGTTTAACATTTTTTTCTTGACGGTCGAAGTAAGGCGATTTTAATCCTAAACCTACGGCTGAAATTACCCCAATTCCGCCAGCGTTAGCAACTGCACTCGCTAAATTCGCACCAGAAATTCTAATTCCCATTCCTCCTTGAATAATTGGATATTTGGGAGTATATTTGCCGATGCGAAGAGTTGTAAGAGTTTTCATGTTTTGCCTTTCTCTACTGGAGAACTGATTTTTTTAGATTGGATTTTGGCGTGCTTGGTGGCATTATTAAACTACAACCAAGTTGGCAGAGAATTCAGGCAAATTTTCTTTGACGCTGAATTCTTCTCGATCGCCTAAGCTAAATAGCTTTGGAAAATTTTTCTACTTGTTTGTGTTGCAAGTAACTGTCAAACACAGAAGCAATATTCCGAATTAATAAACGCCCTCTAGCTGTGACGACAATACTATGGGGAAATAGTTCGACTAAGCCATCGTTTGCTAATAAGGATAGTCTCACTAATTCTTCGGCGAAATAAGTATCAAAGTCGAGATGATATCGGGTCTCAAATTCAGATTTATCTAACTGAAATTGACACATTAATTCCATAATTACCGCACGACGAATGAGGTCGTCCCGATGCAAATTTACTCCTTTTTCTAAAGGTAAAATTTCACTATCGATGGCTTGGTAGTAGTCTTTTAAACGCTTGTTATTTTGAGCGTACACTGTTTGTAACATACTAATCGAACTAATGCCAAATCCAAATAAATCTGATTCGGGTTTTGTCGTGTAACCTTGGAAATTCCGGTGTAGCTTTCCTTCCCGTTGCGCGATCGCTAGTTCATCGTTTGGTTTAGCAAAGTGATCCATGCCAATAAAAACATAACCTTTTTCGGTTAATTCATCAATGGTAAAATGAAAAATATCTAGTTTTTCTTGGGCTTTGGGTAATGCTTCTTGAGGAATGCGTCTTTGTACTGGTTTTAACCAGGGAACGTAAGCAAAATTAAAGACGGCAATGCGATCGGGATTGAGTTTAATTGTCTTTTGAATTGTGTCTGTAAATGTGGCTAAGTTTTGGTATGGTAAGCCATAAATTAAATCAACATTTACGCTTTCAAATCCTACTTCTCGAATCCATTCCATGACTTGAAATAGCATGGTTTCTGATTGAATTCGATTGATTGCTGCTTGGACTTGAGGATTAAAGTCTTGAATGCCAAAACTAATCCGATTAAAGCCTAAATCTTTCAGCAAAAGAAGATAATTTTTGTCTACATTTTTGGGATTAATTTCAATGGAAATTTCTGCGCGATCGCTGAAGTTAAAATTTTCGTTAAGAATTGTCCATAATTTCTCAACTTGATCTAAGTTTAAATAATTTGGTGTACCGCCACCCCAATGTAGTTGCTCGACTTGACGTTTGGGGTCGATTTCCGAAGCAACTTTGGTGATATTTTTGGCAATATAGTTTAAGTAAGGATCGACAACTTCTTTGCGTTGGGTAATAATTGTATTGCAGCCACAAAAGTAGCAAGGTGATTCACAAAAAGGAATGTGACAGTAGAGAGAAAGTGGTATATTTTGAGAATTTCCTGCTGCGATCGCGTTGTGAAAGTCAGTTTCAGTAAAGTTCTCTTTTAATTCTGTAGCAGGTGGATAGCTAGTATAACGAGGTAGTGGTTTGTCATATTTGATGAGTAAATCTGAATCGAATTTTACTTTCTGGGACAAAAGTTTCATCTTCTAAATTACCTTTGGCTAAGAAAAAAAGAGAACAAAAATCTGGCTTGTGTCGCTAAGTAATTAAAATGACAAGCGACAGTTAACTTATCGAGGATATTTACAACTATCCGAAAATATGTTAAATACTGAAAAAATTTGGCTTTTATCTGGATTTACAAACAGAGTTTGTCTCAAAGTAATTTTCGGATAGTTGCTTGATTTTTATTGACAAAATCAATTAATTATGCTTGCCTATTTTGTCTAGGCATTAACTAATTCTTCTGAGGTACTTCCCGGTCGATTTTGATTGACAATTGCCTCAAATACATCTGGATCGAGTGAAGCTTTCACATCTGCTTCTAGCTCGTGCATAACATTACGATTGAGCGTAAAAACATAATTTGCTTCATCAACAATTTTTTGCACCATTGCTTCATCAACAGGTAGTGAATCCAAGGCTTGGCGGTACTTTTGCTTAAAGTCTCGCTTCGCTTCTACCGTAGGAATCTGGTCAAATTCATAAAATTTAGTTCCCCGATCTAAAGGTAAATCGAGTGCTGAACGCACAATATTTCTTAATCCTTGTCCTCCGGAAAGATCGCCTAAATACCGCACGTAGGAATGAGCGACTAAAAGTGCAGGTTCGGTGTTAGCTATGTGATGAATATGGTTTACATAAGCTTTTCCGGCTTCAGCAGCACTAATTAAATTTTGCCAGTTATTACCATAATAAAAGGCTAAATCTGCTTCTAAATTAGCTTGGCGGTTTAATTCGGGAAAGTAAATTAAACTAACTACGGGATGCTGGGAATGACGTAGTAGTTCTTCTTCTAAAGCATTATAAACAAAATACAAATTTCCCAATAATTTCTGGAAGGATTGTTTGGTAACAATTCCTTTGAGGAAACATTTCATAAATGCCGTATTTTCGGCGGCTGTATGAGACTCTTTTGTTCCTGCTCGTAGGCTGATAGCGAGATTATTACTCATGCTAAATTCCTCATCAAAACAGTATCGGAGGTCTGGCGATCGCGTTTTCTCGCGAACCTCCTTTGATAACTGTATAGTGATTAAAGGATTTTGGGAAGTAACTTATCATAACTTAACAAACGTGGTTGCGGTGTAGCTGACGTAAAAAAGCCGCAAATTCAAGCAGAATCGGGTTTGGTTGACTCAAAAGAAAATTATTAGCGATCGGGTCTTGCATTGATTCTCCGAACCATGTATAACTGAATAGTTATCAAAAGTTGTAACAGGGATTCAAATACTCATGGTTACTGCTCCCCCTCCAGTAAAAACCGCAGAAGTCAATTCAGAAATTCAAGAAACAGCACTTACACCGAGATTTTACATCACCGACTTTGAAGCGGCAGCGAACTTAGATCTCTCGGCTCGACAAAACGATTTAGAAGTGATGTTAAACGAAATGCGGGCAGATTATAACCGCTATCACTTTGTCCGCGATGACCAGTTTAAACAGACTTGGGAGCATATCGACGCAGAAACTCGTTCGGCGTTCAAAGAATTTCTCGAACGTTCCTGCATTTCCGAATTTTCGGGATTTTTACTATTTAAAGAATTATCCCGTCACCTCAAAGAGCGTAATCCCTTACTATCAGAAATTTTCCATTTAATGGCTCGCGACGAAGCCCGTCACGCCGGATTTTTAAATAAGGCGATGAACGATTTTAACTTCTCGTTAGATTTACGCGATCTCACCAAATCTCGCACCTATACATTTTTTCCGCTTTCGTGGGTAATCTACACCGTTTACCTCTCGGAAAAAATCGGTTACTGGCGTTACATTATCATGTTCCGTCACTTAGAAGCCCATCCAGAGAACAAATTTTATCCTCTCTTCAACTACTTCGAGAGTTGGTGTCAAGATGAGAATCGCCACGGAGATATCTTCAAAGCATTATTGCGATCGCAGCCTCGACTGTGGAATAATTGGCGAGCAAAATTGTGGATTCGCTTCTTTCTCTTAAGTGTATTTGCTACCCACACCATGACAGTCCACGAGCGATCGGGTTTTTACCACTCTGTAGGTTTAGATCCCACCGAATACGATCGCCAAGTGCTAGAGAAAACTAACGAAACTTCGGGTAGAGCGTTTCCACTGATTTTAAACCTCCAACACCCACAATTTTTCCGTCGGTTACACCGTTGCTCCGACTACAACAAAAAGTTAGGCGAAATTGGTAAATCCAAGCAACCTAAAATCATCAAACTCTTCCGCCAATTTCCTTTCTTCTGTGCAATCATTTGGAATTTATTACGACTTTACTTGATTAAACCGATTGAAGTTGAATCTTTGCGGGGTACGGTTCGTTAATTTCTCTAATTCTCAAAAAGGGCGCAAAGTTTTGCGCCCTTGGCTGATAATATTTTGAGACGCGATCGCGCGGTATTTACTGAGACTAAATCTTGTAATCTTCTTGCTTAGTCTAGTTGACCGCTAGTTAATTTTGAAGATATTGATCGTTGTGAGTCATTAATAAACTCTTCGATATTCCTTTTGTTTTTGCTCTCTGAGATGCGGCTTCTTCACCTAAAGTTCTTGAGCGCATACACTTTACTTTTAGATTTTAGATAAGGTTGTTTACTTTTTTTATCAATCCGAAAACTTCCCTTAGATGCTAATTTACATTCGAGGGAATATTGTTTACCTGTTTCCCGATTAATAATAGCAAAATCTACATCTTGTAAAGCTGTTTGAGCATTAAGACGAGGATTGAATACTCGATATTTTTCTGGTAAAATTTCCGAGATTAGCTTTTGAACGGTAAACTCAAAAGATTTTCCTCTAATCATCGGAATAACTTTAGGATCGTTTAAAATCTCAGCCAAATATTCTGCTTCTAAATCATAGCGCTGACAAAATTGATTTAACTTTTCTACCCATTCTGGTAATGTCATTAGTTCTCAAGTCGATCGCTTTTCATTTTGGTAAAAAACTCAGCAATGCTTATATCTAAAGCTTCACATAAGGAAGCAATGCACAATAGAGAAGGGTTTCTTTTACCACGCTCTAGAAGACTAATATAAGTTCTATCTAAATCGACAATTTCAGCTAATTGTTCCTGAGACAATCTCTTGTCAAGCCGCGCTTTTCGTAAACATTTGCCAAACTTAGCCAAAATATCATCTGTCATGCTTTTATTGAAAAGCGAATGTGACTCTAAGTCTAGGGACTCACAGTCACATTAAGTAAAAAATTTTTAATTTTGTTGATTGGGAAAAACTTAAGTTACCTGATTGATTTAAATTGAGTACCATCAGGCATAATCGCACCTTCAAAAAGAGCGCGATCGCAGATAGTTCCGGTTAAGTCTGCACCTTGCAAATTAGCTTTAACCAAAATCGCACCGCTTAAGTCAGCATAACTCAAATCGGCACCTTGAAGATTAGCTTCACTGAGATCGGTAGCGATCGCCTTCTGTCGGCTTCCTAAACTTAAGTTAGCTCGACAAAGTCTAGCTTTCTCTAAATTAGCTTTCACCAAAATCGCACCGTTAATTTTCGCATAACTTAAATCAGCATAACTCAAATTAGCTGCTTCTAAATCGGTACTTCGTTCCGGACTCGCTTGCAAATCAGCTTCAAATAAAATAGCTTTCGAGAGGTTAGCTTGACTCAAATTCGCCCCATTCAAAATAACTTTACTCAGGTTAGCTGCCTCTAAACAAGCTTTTCTCAGTTTAGCGCCACTTAAATCTGCTTCACGCAACAAAGCTCTCGATAAATCTGCTTCGCTTAAATCTGTACCCCACAGCAACGCTTCACTAAAATCAGCTTCAATCAGTTTATTCTGACTAAAGTTAGTACGACCTAATCTTGCTTGTCGAAAATCACTGTAACTAAAATCTGCACCCTGCAAATTAAGGTTAATCAATTCTGCCTCAACTAGTTTAAGCTGAGAAAAATTACGTTGTCCTTGTTCATAGCGCGTCAGAATTTCCCGAACATCCATATTAATTCACTTTGACTACTCGTGTTTGTCTTCGAGAATATCAGTTAGTCGGTAGAGGATTTCGCGATTTCCTGCCATTCAAGGAGAACGGGAAAAGGAATGTTAATCTGGTGTGAGGCAGGTTTGAGAGGCAAAATTAGTTTAATTGACTGAGTTTGAGCTAATTGGGGCAGAATTTCCTGTAAGTCATATTCACCCACATTAGCAGCCGGAGAAGCTTTCGCAAAGCGATCGCCTCCCAAAAAACTTTTCCCGTCTGAAGTACGCAAAGTTAAACTTTGGGGATGAGCAAATTCCGCTACACCAGGAAACCCAACTAAGCGCAAGCTAAGTTCTGCAACTGTACCGTTTTTCACCCGCTTAAACAATACCAATTGCCAAGCTTGTCCGCGATCGTCGCGCAAAGTATGACGAGATTGGTAGAGCATTTGTCCGGGGGCTTCTTCTTGCTGTCGGATAGCAGCCCAAGCGAGTTCGGAACTAGCCCAACTCCAGCCCAACAGCAGCATTAAACTTAAAAGTAAAGATAAAATCAAGCGCATGAGCTATTTTCCTTTTGCAGAAATTCTGGTAGCGGTTTCAATAGCGATAGTCCCAACAAAATTCGCAAACCCCAACGTTCAAACCAAGGTACACCCATTCCTAAACGCATTTTCCAGAGAAAGTAACGCTCAAAAGCTTCTTTAACCCACTTCACCCAACGTCCTCGAATTGCTACAAAGTAGCGTCGTTTTCCGGTTACAGGATCGGGTAAAATCGGCGCAGCAATGTAGGCGATACCTGTATTACCAAATTCAGCGAAACAAATGCTTTCTAGTGTTGCTGACTGGAAAGGTGCTGCGATCGCTCCTAACTCAACTGCAATATTATGGGCTACTGCGAGTCCCATTGCTTCTGTCATCTGACCTGTTTTCGGCAAGCTAATCGGAATCGGTGTTTTTTCCGGTTGTTCTAAATCAACGGTGACTCCTAAAGCGTAA
This sequence comes from Oscillatoria salina IIICB1, assembly GCF_020144665.1. Taxonomy (NCBI): domain Bacteria; kingdom Bacillati; phylum Cyanobacteriota; class Cyanophyceae; order Oscillatoriales; family Oscillatoriaceae; genus Oscillatoria; species Oscillatoria salina. The sequence goes on from NZ_JAAHBQ010000002.1 coordinate 67,430, forward strand.
ATAGAAGAAAATCGTTGATGGCGATAAGTGGGTAGTACGGGAATAAATCCTTTTTGTGTGGTTAATTCTGGCACTTCTTGGAGAAATTGTACGCCCCGAAATGAAGGCAAAATCATCGCATATTGAAAAGGTAAACGATCGCTGTTCGCTAAATGAATTTCTTGAGGGTCGATTTTGGCGATCGCTACATTAGAAATAACTTTAATTCCTCGCTCTCGCAAGAGTCCAGAGGTTAATTCTGCGGTATTTTTTAATGCACCAATTCCTAAATGTCCTGGATAGGGTTCTGGGGTAACAAAGCTAATCGATACTTGTTCTCGTAGTCCCCGACGACGTAGTTCCCAATCTGCCATTAAAACGAATTCGTAAGCGGGTCCAAAACAAGCTGCACCGGGCATTGCACCGACTACTAACGCGCCTGAATTTTGCAGAAATTCCTTCCAAGCTACTTTAGCAGCTAAAGCATGATCTGGCGTACAAACTGAATGGGTATATCCTCCATCCACTCCCAAACCAGGAATTTCGTCAAAAGCTAAAGATGCTCCTGTGGCGATCGCGACATAATCATAATTTATCTGGCGATCGCCTACTTGTAACTGTTTTTTTTGGCGATCGAGCTTTGTTACTTTGCCCTGTATCCATTTAATCCCCTGTCGTTTCGTTAGTTCCTTGAGGTCAAGCTGAAGCTTATTTAATGGCTTTAACCCTAAAGCAACTTGAATTAACCCTGGTATAAATGTAAATTTTGGCTGGTCAGAAATTAAGGTTACAGTATGCTGACGGGGCAGTAAATTCCTTAATTCGTAAGCTGTTGGCAGTCCTCCCAGTCCCGCACCAATTACCACCACCTCAGCCATGAGTATTCACCAAAAATATTCTTGTGGATACCCCCACCGGAGCGCACCAGGTGGGGGAGGAAACAACGTCAATTGCTGCTACTGGGGTTGAATGCCCCAGCAATTGACAAATAACTTGGGGACTCACCAGCAACCCTGTTGCGCGGCAAAGTAACTGGACTTTAGAGGCACTAAATTGCCCAAGTCTTTTCCAATTAATGTCAGAAACACTTAAGAGTTTTTGCGTGTCCCCACTTACCCATCCGATAGAAATACGTCCCGCTTTTTCTGCCTTGACTAAATCTCCTTTACGAAATCCATGACGAGTTGTAGTGCCACCATATTTTCTGCGTTTCCCACCTTTTGTAGGAATCATTAAATGCAATTGACGACGGCTAACTGGCGGACGACGAATAATTATGAATGGGGCTGGAGTGATAGATACAAATCCATCCCACCATCCAAGTCTCCCCTTGAGTTGTCGATACCGAACAAACTGACTTGATGCCAGACTTATTCCATCAACAGCATGGGTTTCAGGCGATCGCTTTGATTTAGCTTTCTTTTCTTTGATTAATCCAAGTTGCTGTCGAATAGCTGCTGTTTCCCATCCGTACAAGGTAGATGTAGTACTCAGTTTTGATAAGTGTTTAATCATCCATTTTTGCCCTACCATAACAGGGGAAAAACCTACTCCTTTCTTAGCTGTTTTGCGTCCAGAGGTTAAGTCAACATCTACCTTAACGTACTCATAGACAATCTGACTAATTGGATAGATTCGACATAGCTCAGTAGCAACTCTTAATTCTAGTTGCCGATTGGCTCGAATACTGGGAGGTAATTTATTGCCTCTGCGATTATTAAATCTAACTTGACGATGAGCGCGTTGAGAGTAAGGAATCTTCCGATTGATTCTTCTTCCTCTGCGTCCACGTCGCATCATTCGACGCTGTTCCATTCGGTCTTTAATTGACTCAAATGGTAGCACCAAATGAGACATAAATAAAGTCACTTTGGCTGATTGTACTCCAACTCCTGAATAACGCTTGCCTGGGTCAATTCCTAAAGCAATCGGCTGAGTTTTTTCGCCCGATGGTTGGTTTTTTAGTTGTACATAAAATGCTCCTAAATCTGACCATTTTCCTATTGCTAGTCCATCCCGAATCCAACGACGTGCGCGACTCGGTTTGGTAGGCATCAATGGCTTGCCATCAGGCGATCTAACTGGAACTCGTAACATGGTGATAAACCTCTACGCGAGTTTGAGTCTCTTCGCCCACCGAACCCAACATGGCTTGGCTTTCCCAACGTCTCTAACCAGGAGGCTTACAGATAATCCGAACTAGAGAAGCACTCGGAAGTGTGTAGCAGGATTCGGCTCAAGGGCTATTCAATGTTTAAAGTGAGACTGGCTCCTCACTCCCCCACCTCGCTTACAGCAGGTGAGGGTTATTGAACTCTCCTTTTCCACCAAAAGTAAATTTTCACTCTTTCAATCGTCATTATTTTATAAACTTATTTAATTAATTAGTTATAAATTTATTTTATCAGCTTCACAGCACTTGTCAACAAATCGAAACACCCGCATCCTTTGAAACTCATATCTCAGCTAATTTTCAGCAAATTAACCGTCAAATAACTCGATCCTCACCTGGTAAACTTTGACTAGAAAATCAAAGGTTGTCCTCTGCTATAGAACAAGTTGGTTAGGACATCCTCATTTTTGGAAAACCTTGCTAGAATAAGCTGCGATCGCTGTTCCCTGTTGACTGTTCACTGTTGACTGTTCACTGTTAGCTGTTCACTGCTATAGATATGCTTGGAGATAATCTCAACCACGATCGCTGGCGGACATTAGAATGTTTTCTCGAAATTCGTTCTCCTTGGCTGACTCTCATGGGAGAAAAGCTGGAGGACTCTCAGCAACGAATTCTCGACTACTGGCGTGTGGAAAAGCCAGATTCCGCAATCATTTTGCCAATGCAAAATCATCAGTTTCTCTTACCTATTCCATCCTATCGTCCCGGTGTGGGTAAAGTAACATTAGATTTTCCTGGGGGCAGAATTCCTGCTGGACAAACTCCAGTCATGGCTGTAGCGGCAATTCTTCAGCGCGAGTTAGATATCGAAGCCTCAGCGATTAGCAAGCTTCAATCTCTCAATCAAGAAGGTTGGGCGATTAATAGCTCTTTTTCCAATCAACGACTTTACGGCTTCAGCGCCGAAATTGACAACCAAGTTACTATCAATCCCGACCAGTTAGGCGCTACCTATCCAATTAGCTTAACAGGTTTCCAGAATTTACTCCAAGATTTAACTTGTCTTCAGTGCCGCAATGTGTTATTGGAGTGGTGGTTATCTCAATCTCTCTCAAATTAAATTCGCTACAAGTCTTGTTCTGCCGTCGATACAAGTTCTCTAGAAAAAAAATCCCCTTAACAACTTGACTTTTATTTAACTATTTAGTTATATAAATAAATAAGCGAGTTTTGCGCTCAAGCAATTCATCGACATATACATTCTCAAATCAACATTCAGCCAAAAATCATGACGACAACATTTGAGCAACCCAGAAGCATTAATCTCTGGGATACATTCTGTAACTGGATTGTCAGCACCGAAAATAGACTATATATTGGTTGGTTCGGAGTATTGCTGATTCCCACAGCCTTAACCGCAACAATTGTCTTTATTCTTGCCTTCATTGCCGCTCCCCCAGTAGATATCGATGGCATTCGCGAGCCTGTTTCCGGTTCGCTTCTTTACGGCAACAACATCATGACAGCTACCGTCGTTCCCACATCTGCTGCTGTAGGTTTACACCTTTATCCAATTTGGGAAGCAGGTTCAATTGATGAGTGGCTATACAATGGCGGTCCTTATCAAATGATTGTCTTGCACTTTTTGATTGGTATCTTTGCCTATTTAGGTCGCGAATGGGAATTAAGCTATCGTTTAGGGATGCGTCCCTGGATTGCCGTTGCCTTTTCTGCACCTGTAGCCGCCGCCACAGCAGTTTTATTAATTTATCCGATTGGACAAGGTAGCTTTTCTGACGGTTTGATGCTTGGTGTTTCTGGAACCTTCAACTTTATGATTGTCTTCCAGGCAGAACATAACATTCTCATGCACCCTTTCCACCAACTAGGAGTTGCAGGAGTTTTTGGTGGAGCTTTATTTGCAGCTATGCACGGTTCTCTCGTCACTTCCAGCTTAATTCGAGAAACAACCGAAACCGAATCCTTGAATACTGGCTATCGCTTTGGTCAAGAGGAAGAGACTTACAATATTATTGCTGCTCATGGTTATTTTGGACGCTTAATTTTCCAATATGCCAGCTTCAATAATTCTCGTTCGCTGCACTTCTTCCTAGCTACTTGGCCCGTTATCGGAATTTGGTTTGCTGCACTAGGAATTAGCACAATGGCTTTCAATTTGAACGGATTCAATTTTAACCAGTCACTATTAGACAGCAATGGTGAAGTAATTAATACTTGGGCTGATATTATCAACCGAGCCAACATGGGTATTGAAGTAATGCACGAACGTAATGCGCATAACTTCCCCCTCGATTTAGCCTTCAACGAAGCTGAACCTGTAGCTTTCACTGCTCCCAGTATCAATAGCTAGATTAACTTGATTCTTCTTCCTACTGATTAGTTAAAAAACGCTCTCTACGGAGGGCGTTTTCTTTTTATGATTAATTTATCGAGGTGGCAAAAGAAAGTTGGGAATTAAATAAACCGTTCAAATTTAGCTGCTTGTTGTTGGATACGATCGCCGACGCGATCGCAGACTAACTCGCATAGCTCAAAGATGACGGGATCGCTAATTTCGTAATAAACACTTACTCCTTGAGGCTGACGAGATAAAAGCCCTGCTTGAGTTAACATTTTCAGATGTTTAGACAAATTTGCTTGTCCCAACCCCGTCGCATCACCCAGTTCCGTCACATTCATTGCTCCCGATCTCAAACAGCTTAAAATTTGCAGCCGACTCACTTCTGAGAGGACTTTAAAATATTCAGCAATGGGAGCTAAAGCTTCTGGAGTTGTTTTTGGTGAAAGAGATTTTTGCATAACGGAATTGGGATTTCCTAACTTCATTAAATTCCTATATAGTATTTTAGCTAATTCTTCGCCTTGCTTTATAATTTCTTCCCAGAGCAAATCAACAGAAACTCTAGTGAAGTTATTATTTCAACCAAGAAATTAACTTTGACAAAAAAAGAGATGCGGGCGAAACCCACATCTCCAACTAATCTTAAGCTCAAAAATTTAAGCCAAAGTTGCCATTTTCACATCATTAGTGGCTAACAATTCTTGCAATTCGTCAGCATCAACAGTTTCTTTTTCGATCAGCATTTGTGCCAATTTGTCAAGGACATGACGATTACTTTCTAAGACATCTTTCGCCCGCTTGTAGGCTGTCTCCACAAGCTGACGAACTTCTTCATCAATTGTCGCCGCAGTGGAGTCAGAAAAATCGCGATCGCTAGCAATATCGCGACCGAGGAAAACGTTACCGTTTTGGCGACCTAAAGCCACTGGACCGAGAATATCGCTCATTCCAAAACGAGTAATCATTTGTCGCGCGACCCTAGCTACTCGCTGTAAATCATCAGAAGCACCAGTAGTCACTTCTTCTTCACCGAAGATAATTTCTTCAGCGACACGACCACCTAAAGCGACAGCCATTTGATTTTGCAGATAAGCGCGGGAATATAAGCCAGAGTCCATCCGATCTTCGCTAGGGGTGAACCAAGTTAAGCCACCAGCACGACCGCGAGGAATAATGCTAATTTTTTGTACCGGGTCGTAGTCAGGCATTAACGCACCAATGAGGGCGTGACCTGCTTCGTGATAAGCAACTAAGGTTTTGCGTTTTTCGCTCATCACGCGGTCTTTTTTCTCCGGACCTGCAAGCACGCGATCGATCGCGTCATTTACCTCATCCATTGAAATTTCGGTGAGATTACGTCGCGCAGCTAAAATTGCGGCTTCGTTGAGGAGGTTGGAAAGATCCGCACCTGTAAAACCAGGCGTACGCCGAGCAATTTTGTCTAAGTCTACGTCTTTGGCTAAAGTTTTGCCACGAGCGTGAACTTTGAGAATTTCGAGACGACCTGCATAGTCCGGGCGATCGACGACCACTTGGCGATCGAAACGACCAGGACGCAATAAGGCTTGGTCTAAAACATCGGGACGGTTAGTAGCGGCAATGATAATAATCCCGGTATTGCCTTCAAAGCCATCCATTTCGGTAAGTAGTTGGTTCAGAGTTTGCTCGCGTTCGTCGTTACCACCACCTAAACCTGCACCCCGTTGACGACCAACTGCGTCGATCTCGTCGATAAAGACGATACAAGGAGCATTTTGTTTGGCTTGCTCGAATAAGTCGCGAACGCGGGAAGCACCCACACCAACGAACATTTCCACAAACTCGGAACCAGAGATGCTAAAGAAAGGTACGCCAGCTTCTCCAGCAACCGCACGGGCTAAGAGGGTTTTACCTGTTCCCGGAGGTCCAACTAAAAGTACGCCTTTGGGGATTTTTGCACCAATAGCGGTGAAGCGATCGGCATTTTTGAGGAAGTCAACAACTTCGTTGAGTTCGAGTTTGGCTTGTTCGATACCAGCAACGTCGCCAAAGGTAACTTGGGTTTGGGGTTCCATTTGGACTCTGGCTTTTGATTTACCAAAGTTCATTGCTTGCGAACCAGGACCGCTTTGGGCGCGTCGGAGAAGGAAAAATAAACCTACGAGTAGCAAGATTGGTAAGAATAAGCTACTTAAGACTCGGAACCAAGCGCTATCGTTGTTTTGCGCGAGAACGGCAATATCGACGTTATTTTCGGTCAAAATGTCGATTAGTTCGGGGTCGTTTGGTAGGTTGACTACTACCCAATTACCATTTTGGGCGGGAACTCTGGCTTGAGAGCGATCGGCTGTAAGTTTAACGCTTTCTACCTGACCGCTTTCTACTTTATTGATAAATTCGTCGTATCTCCAAGTGATTTGTCCTTTAGTTTTTGGGTCTAAAAATGCTGTTGCTAGTGCGAGCAGAACTATTGCTAAGAGTGCATATAGCCCTACGTTACGCCACTTTTTATTTTTATTCACAGGGTTAACCTCCTATTATTTGAGGATTTGGGAATAGTTTGCTTGCTTATTATTGTGCCTTGGTACTTTCCCAGATGGCTTCTACTGAGAATTTACTTGCGAGCTATTTTTATTAACTACGCTTATATTAACTTATGTTAACAGTTTTCAGAAAATTGCACCTCTAGTGAAAGAAACTTGGTAATGCCAGGTTTGATTGTGGTAGAGAATTGTCTGAAGGGGTATTACTTGGTGTCAGCGATCGCCACTAAATTCCTTGACAAAATCCTCATTATCTGAGTTTTCGACAATAGTTTGATTGTAACGCTTCAGGAAGGGAAAGACTGGCGATCGCGCGATCCCTAGCCAAATTCCGACGCTTAGGGGTGGCATAAACCAATTCTAGCTAGTTTTAGGCTGGAGCGTCGAAAACAGCTTTATTCATCTTTAATCTAGTTCTCAGCATTTACGCTTAAGCTCAAAGATGAGAAAAATTTACAGCCTCACAGTTCACAAATGACACTACCTAGTCGGATTCTCAAAACCAAGAGGAAAATTTGGCATCAACTTAACCTCAATTCACTGCGTGTACGGCTAACAGTAGGAATTACTACCGTCTCCGCAATCGGATTAGGTAGTGTTACCATTTGGACAACACTGAAAATGCAGCATATCCTAATTACCACACATAAAGAGGATATCCAATATATCGCCGAACGACTGCCCCAAGATATAGAAATTTACAGTCAGATGATGTCGTCAACCGCAGCCATGCAAAAGGCGATCGATTATCGCACTGATGCTAATACTGTACTCTGGGTACAGCGTCCCGATCGAAGTATTATTGTCCAGTCAAGTATATTTAAATCGCCAGACAATACTTCTTTTCTCAAATCTTTATCCTCAGTACCGCCTGAACCTAGAGTATTAGAAGTAGAGGGACGTTACTGGGTACTTTGCGGAACAAATTTACAGCTAGATGGCGAAACATTAGGGAAACTCTACGTTGCCAAAGATGTTACCAGAGACTTAAAAATGTTTCTAGACATGATTCCCCGTCTCAGCATTGTCAGCTTGCTTTCTATCGCGGCAATTACAATTTTAATTGCACTTCACGTACGGCGATCGCTGCAACCTCTACAAAAAATGAGTCAGCTAACCAAAAAAATTGATGCTGAAAGTCTCGGTGAAGCTACTATTCACTTAGATAATGCTCCCAGCGAAGTTAGAGAATTAGCACAAACTTTCGATGAAATGTTACTGCGGCTCCATGAATCTTGGGAACAGCAACGGCAATTTGTTAGCAATGTTTCTCACGAATTACGTACTCCTTTAACAATTGTTTCTGGTTATCTCCAAAGCACTTTGCGTCGCGGAAGTAATTTGACGGAACCACAGCGAGAAGCTTTAGAAATTGCTTCTTCAGAAACTGCTCGTACTATTAGTTTATTACAAACTTTACTCGATTTAGCAAGAGCAGATAGCGGTCACTTACATCTAAATTTGGATACTTTTCTGCTGAATGATTTAGTTAAAGAAATCGTCGAAATGGCTAAACAATATAGCAATCGGATTATTAATTTCGAAACAAATCAAGAGCATATTTTAGTCAAAGCAGATGCTTCTCGTCTCAAACAAGTGTTGCTAAATTTGATTGATAATGCAGTTAAATACTCGGATTCTGACCAAGCTATTACTGTTAAACTAGCAAGTTCAAAGTCCCAAGCGATCGTTCAGGTTTGCGATCGCGGTAACGGTATTCCCCTACAACATCAAACCCGCATTTTTGAACGCTTTTATCGCCTTGATGAAGCTCGTTCTCATTCTACCGGAGGGACAGGTTTAGGTTTATCAATTGTGAAAACTTTAGTTGAGGAAATGGGAGGTAGCGTTTCTGTCCGTTCTCAATTAAGTAAAGGTAGCATATTTACTGTTATTTTACCAGGGGAAATTTACTAAATTTAACTTAAATAAAATTAATTTATAAATAAATTTTTCCAGAGATCGAGAATAAATATTATTCGATTAATACCAACTTACGAATTAAATTTCTCTGCTCTTTATGCTGATGCAACTGAGCAATTCGAGCTAATATTTTCCAAGCTGTTGGTGATAGCATAGTAGGGAAAGCATACCTAAGCGTATTCATTTTCTTCCCTTCTTGAAGAGATAATAAAAACCTTCGGAGTTTGCTAAAATTTTGAATTTCTTGAAAGTTAGCGACAGACTGATTATTTTTGGCGTTAATTAAACCATATAATCTTTCCATCACAGAAATATTTTGATTAATTTGTTTTTTAACAATAGCATTTTGCTTCGCTATTTTTGGAAAAACAGCAAATAGCAATAATTTCCATACAGAAGGAGTAATTAACGAGAGCAGCGCGATTTTACTACCGCTAATTATTTGTCCTTTTTGCCATGCTTTAATTCCCAGACGCAGCTTTAAATAGCTGTAGAGATACTCTTGAGTTTTTGGGTTTAGATTTTCAGCGCATAACCAATTTTTTTTTCTTGATTTTGAGCGGATAGATTCTGCGAAGTAAGACTTTCATCAGCCAAAGCTCTTTCTAAAAGTAATTTCCAAGCAACCAAAGAAAGAGAAGCTGGAAACGAAAACTGTAAAGCCGAAACTAAATTACCTTTTTTGAGCGCAACCAAACTCCAGTGCAACTTCATATATTTACTAATATTTTCTTTACTAGGAATTCGCTCTCGGTACTTGCTGTTAACTAGCGCGTGGATTTTTTCTTTAATTAAAATATTAGTATTTAATCTTGTTTGTAAAGTAAATTTTTGATTCAAAGCTCCAGCCCAAATTGTGCGATAAGCTAGACATTTATTAATAAAAATTGCATCACCAAACTGAGCAATTTTAATCCAAGAGTCAATATCATCAAAATTTGCATCTAAAGTAGAATCCCAGCCACCAGTCTTTAAAAAAGCATCTCGACGAAAAGCAACTTGTACTGGAGTTCCAAAAGGAACTTGTTCGAGAAGCATACCATAATGAATGTCCTCTTGAGGAATATAAAAAGCTTTACCTGGACCTACTCGTCGAGTTACACTGAGAACAGTTTCGCGATCGTCAACTTGAGCCGCTTGTACAGAACAAATAACCGCTTGTGGACGAAGGGCGATCGCGCGAATCATTTCTTCGATACAATTAGGAGCCAGATAGTCATCATCATCTAATAACTTAACCCAATCTCCACTAGCTAACTCCACACCTCGATTAACTGATTTTGAGTGACCGAGGTTTTCTGAGTTACAATGATAGATTAGATGCTGATTTCCTTGAGCCTTTAATTGTTCGCACCAAGAGATTATCGTTGATTTAGTTTCATCTGAAGAACCATCATCAACCACAATCACTTCACAAGGAATAGTTTGAGCAAGAGCAGTAGCGATCGCGCGTTTTAATAACGATAAGCGATTGTAGGTGGTAATAACAATACTGAATTTCATATAGTTACCTACTGATGAACCCCACTATTCCTATTTTTGCGCTCAAAAAGAGAAATCTGGGCTGATTAAATTAATTATCACTAACTTATTCGCCGTGAAAAATTTCCCGCATCCTCTTTAAGAAATATTTGCTACCTAAAAAAATTGCTTAATAAAGAATCAAGGTTTAGCATCAACTTTCCGCATTATCTCCAGTGAAGTTTCTTTAAAAATTAAAGCACTGAGGTGTCCAACTACCGTGCAAACCATAAGGAATGTGGTACTTCAGGTGCAGTTTAGCTACAGGTTGACCATTTAAATCCCGTCCATCTAAAATTACCAGATCCGAACGATGATGACTAGCATCATACACCATTGTTAACACCCAACCATCATCTTCACTAATTGCATTGGGTTTGGGAACGAAAATCGGTTCGTTGACATACCCTTTTGGTGCTGCACTCCACAACTGTCTTTCACCCGTAGTTAAATTCAATTTGAGAATTGCTTGTAAAGGAGCATTCCCAGTTGCTTGATGTGCAGCACCCAGAAATAAATATTGATAGGTTCGTCCTACTTTCTCCGGATGTAACGCGGGAAACTCACAGCAACGACTTTCTACTAACTCACGTTTCACTCTTTCAGCTTTTAAATCAAGTGTAAATCGCCACAGTTGTCCCGGAGAAAGTAGATCGAATTCAACTTCTTTGTAACTCGTATTTTCTTCAACTTTTGGGAAAGATTCATAACAAATCGAGTCAATACAAATCCGATTATCCTCGGTTTCAAAAGCATTAGCATGATGGAAAACAAAACCTGCTTTAGTTTCCCAAATTTGAATTGACTTCTGACTGGGATTGCGAGGAATAACCACAATTTTAGTTGGTTGTTTAGGCTGAAATTCCACACCTTCACCCGCACCTTGAAACCCTAAAGCAAAGGGAATTGGATTAAACTTAACAGGATTTTGAAAAAAGATACAATAATTGGGGGTAATCGCAAAATCATGAATAAAAGCAAATCCAGGAACTTGATGTTCCCGACGACGCAATAATTGACCGTCGGGAGCTAATTCATAAACAATAATTGTCGTCGAAAAACCTGGTTTAATTGCAAAATTAACTAAACAAGGCGCACCATTATCCATCTGACAACTGGGGTCAATTTTAGGATGGGCAGCAAAAGGATCTCCAGGTGCTAAAATACTATCAAGGTAATCTAAACCAAATGTTTCTAATGTTGCTGGATTTAAGCTGTGCGGTTCGGCTGCTTCCCAAAGTGCTAGTAGTTTTTCACCCCAATAAATAACATTTGTATTAGCAATATTTTTGATCTTAAAGTCAAAAGCATTAGCCCACCAACCACCAGGTTTTTGTGTCCCAAATACCCCCCGATAAAGAATTTTTCCTGCTTTTTGTTCTTTAATAAATCCTGCTGTACGCACAAAACGGTTACGGAAGTAAGCACGACCTCCCTTGAAAGTAATCGCGCAAATTAGACCATCTCCATCAAAGGGATGAGCAATTTCTCGACCATTTATATCTAATAAACCCGGTCCGTTACGAAATAAAGTACCCTGCAAATCTTTGGGGATTTCTCCTTCAATATCTTCTAGCCAATAAGCAGATTCTTGACGTTGAGATTCATAACCTTTTTGCCAATCTTGAAGTTGATAATTTTGCTCAGTTGTTGGCACAGAAAAATGTTCTTTTGTTGGTAGATTTTGCATTTAATTTTCTTCCTTAAAATTTCAATCAAAATGGTACTTAACTCTCCTGCGTGCATCCCTAAGCCTATTCGCCCAAGTCTCACTCATGCTGATGCAAACTATCTCTTTCTTTCGCTGTTCTGGTAGTAGCAAGATCGGGCAAAACATCTGGCAAGAAAGACTCTTCTGTTTGCGAACCTAACGAATGATGTTCGTAAATTTCTGCCATTGGTAAAGATTTTCTTGCTTCTTGTTGAGGATCTCCGGCGGGCAAAAAGCCTAACAATGGTAGTGGTAAAAGTGTGGAAAGATTAGCAAGCAAAACTAATAACCAAAGATTGTCAAAATTACTTTCAGTTACGCCTAGCCAATGCGTCAGTAAAGCTCCGGTTTCGTGAGATAAAAGTCCGCCTAGGTTATTAACTGACATTAGCAAAGCAAACAGTGTTGCTTCCACTCCCTCTGGACAGAGACGAGCGGCGAGAACTAACACGGGCATAAAGGCGATTTGTCCCATTACAGTCAGAATCAGACTATCTCCTAAACTAAACCAATGGTCGTCAATTCCTAATGTTCGGTTGGTATGAGTTACTAATAGTAGCATTGTCATACCCAAGACGGAGGCAATTACTGTACTCCATCCGAAAATGACTCGGAAAGGAACATTTTTCAAGAAACGTTGAAATAACCAGACTCCTACTAAGGAAGCGATGCTAGTAACCAGACGAACTCGTCCTAAAAATTCGGGTTGAAAGCCGAGTTCATTGGTGGTAAAAAAGAATAAAGCTGAGTCAGCGCTGGGAGTGGCTTGCCAGATAAAAATAAAGATGGTGGGTAATAAGATTGTTTTTTGGCTAATCGCACGCCAAAGTTGCTTAATTTGCTGTTTGACTCCTAAGTTTGGTTTTTGTCGATCGTCTTTGTCTTCGTCTTTTTCTGGGGAAACTTTTTCTACGGGTTGTTCGGCAATTAACCAAGCAACGCCGCAAACAATTAAGGGAAAGGTGGCGGTAATGGCGAATACGGTTTGGTTGCTGAATTGTTCTAATAACCAACCGCTTAAGTAAGCAGTAATTATCCCTCCCAAGGCTGAGGAACCCCAGCATAATGATTGTAGTGAACCAGATTGAGCGAGAGATTCTTTTCTGGCTCTTTCTACGACGAGGGAGTCTACAATTACGTCACTGATGGCAACTGAAAGGGAGGTAAGTAAAATTGCGGCGATCGCTGTCCAAGCATTATTCACCACAGTTGCTAGGGCGAGCCAACTTGCGGCTCCGAAAATTCCTGACAAAATTAAGTAGGGTCGTCTGCGATAGCCGAATAAGGGCAAACTGTCAGAGAGAAAGCCGAGAAGAGGTTTTGTTACCCAAGGGAGGGCAGCTATTCCTGATAAGGCTGCTACTTCCGCCGGACTGAGGGCGAGGTCGTCTTTGAGAAAAAAGCTAATTGCTAGACGTGCTAAGCCGAGAATACCTTGAACAAAATAGACGGTTATGATGGCTATTAGCTCTGGGTTTGGCTCGTTACCGAAGAAAAGTTTCTCTTTGAGGCTTTCTTTCAGGCTAGTCAACCAATGGTCAGATACGATCATGAATATTTTTTAAGTTTTCTTTCTTTTTCTATCTTATCTAGGGTTTGGGAATTTTCTGGTCACCAGTTTTCTCAAATTGGCTTCGATCGCGCTGAATGTGGAGAAAGAGGAATTACACTAGAAGCAGTGTTTGGAGGTATTACCCCTAGTAGCAAAACTGTCAAAAGATAGTATAATACCAAAATTTTGTTTTTCGCTGATTTATTGACACTCTGGCTGGGACAATTGCCACAAAAATATTTATGCTTAAGAAGCTAATGGGTCAGGTTCGCCATTCATGGGCAAACTGGGCTGAGATAAGATTTGTTGCGATTACAGTTTTAACCATCACTGGTGTGCTAGTAGGTGGACGGCATTGGGGTGGGCTGCAAATTCTGGAGTTGCTAGCTTATGACCAATTGATGCGTTGGCGAGAGGATGAACCAACCGATCCGAGGTTATTACTGGTAACAATTACCGAAGATGATTTACGAGCGCAGCAGAGATGGCCAATTCCGGATTCAGCGATCGCCCAAGCTTTAGCTAGATTACAATCTTATCAACCGAGAGCGATCGGGATCGATATTTATCGCGATTTTCCTGTCCCTCCAGGTCACGAACAATTAGTCGCACAACTGGAAAAACCCAATCTGGTTGCGATTCGCAGTATCGATACTCTGTCGGGAACTCCTGCACCGCCTGAAGTTCCTCCGGAGCGAGTCGGATTTAACGATCTCGCCCTCGATCCCGATGGTGTAGTTCGCCGCAATATTTTGTTTTCTGAGGCGAAAGATGGCACGATTTTCTCTTTTTCTTTACGTTTGGCTTTAGCTTATTTACAAGGAGAAGGTATCTTCCCCAAGGGAGAAGAAGGAACAAACTATCTAAAGTTGGGAGATGAAGTTTTTGTTCCTCTGCAACCAGAATCTGGTGGTTATCAAAATATTGATGCTCAAGGCTACCAAATTTTACTCAACTACCGTTCTCGGCAGAATTTCGCACGAGAAGTGACGTTATCTCAGGTTCTCTATGGCTCGATCGACCCAAATTGGGTGAGAGATAAAGTTGTTTTGATGGGTAGCACTGCTCCTAGTCTTAAAGATACTCATTTTATTCCTTATAGCCCAGGATTAAGTGAATCTCGCCAAATGGCAGGGGTGGTTATTCACGCTCAAATGGTTTCTCAAATCTTGGATGCGGCTACGGGAGAAAGACCTTTATTTTGGTATTGGTCTGAAAAACAAGAAATATTTTGGATTATTGTCTGGGTGTTACTGGGTGGGATTGTTGCTTGGTGGTTTCGCCATCCTCTGACGATTAGTTTGCTCGTTAGTGGCTGTTTAGTTATTCTCTCAGGCAGTGGCTTTTATTTATTTACTCGTTCGGGATGGGTACCTTTAGCAACCCCGGCTTTAGGATTTATCTTCACTGTGGGTACGGTGCTGACTTATCAGTCTTATCAGGATCGTCAACAACATAAAATCGTCATGAAGTTATTGGGACAAAATACTTCGCCAGAGATTGCTGAGGCGCTTTGGCAAAAACGCGATCGCCTCTTGGAATCGGGTAAGTTACCGGGAGTGCAACTAACGGCGACGATGTTGTTTCTGGATCTTAAAGGGTTTAGTACCATCTCCGAACAAATGGCTCCCTCAGATTTGCTGGATTGGTTGAATCAACTCTTAGAAGTGATTACTCATGAGGTATTGTCCCATCACGGTGTAGTTAATAAGTTTACTGGCGATGGCGTAATGGCAGTTTTTGGTGTCCCGATGTCTCGCCAACACAAACAAGAAGTGCTTCTCGATGCTCAACGAGCAGTAGAATGTGCTGTGGCGATCGCCGAACATCTGGAAGCGATGAACCAAAATTGGCGATCGCTTGGCTTACCTACAATCCAAATGCGCATCGGCATTTTTACAGGTCCTGTGGTAGTGGGCAGTTTGGGAGGAAAAGATCGCCTAGAATACGGTGTCCTTGGTGATAGCGTTAATACTGCTGCCCGTCTCGAAGCTTGTGAAAAAGATCGCCAACCTAACAACTGTCGCATTCTGATTGCTAAAGAAACCTTAGTTTTTCTTGAGGATAAGTTTAAAGTAGAATCCTGGGGACTTTTAGCCCTCAAAGGAAAAAAACAAATGGTTGATGTTTATCTAGTGCTTGGACGTAGGTGATTTCTCTTTAATAAAAACTACAAAAAAAAACAATTTGTTAATAAAATTTAAATTAATTTTTGTTTCATTAACAGTCAGATAGTTATAAAAAGTTAAATTTTTCCAGCAAAATTAGCAGTATCCTGAACACTAGATAATAAATACCTCTTCAAGATCGATTACCAAACTGTAGGTTTAATTGTGGTAAGAAGGATTTGTCTGTGAGAATCCTTCACTGCAATAGTTGTGGCTATCAAACTGATAGGGAGTGCCATTCGTTCAGTCTAAACCTAGAAATAGGGGGACGACTGGCATCTGTAAAGTAACCTAAATGGGGTAGAGTTCGCACTTTAATCCTTTACAGATGACAACTTAATAGCCATGTAGGTGAGGGGAAGTATCCTAGAACCTCTAAGTCCTACACCCAAGGTGCATGGGTTAAAGCATATTCCCTACTGTAGCGACTGGTCATCAATCGGTAAAGCGGGGGTAAAAGGTCAAAAGCACACCCAATCTCAGGGTCAAGGCAGACTGAGCAAGTCCGTATGGATAGCGCAAGCAAAGGTACATTTGAACCGTCTTCACGGTCTTACTAGCGAAAGGAGATTGAAACGTTAGGCGAACCAAAAGGTCAAATACTAAGGGAATCAACAGGGTTCTCACCTAGTTGATAAGCACATCCCGAACACAGGCGGAGAGTACCATCCTAACCGGACGAACCAATGGTTATTAGGAACGAAGTAATCCAGATATCTACATGAAGGGAAACTTTCACGTACCGTTTTGGAGAGCAGTGGGGAAGGTGACTCCTTCACTGACTTTAATCGTAGCCGCAGCACAAGTTGTCAAAGAAAGAGGACTAAGTACCGTCGGGCAGACGGGAATAATGCTCACTGAGGGTAAAGAGGAGGGGCTGTGTGCGGAATTTATAGAAGCACCTTGTAAGCCCCGTTTCGGGGCTGGGGTTTATACTCCAGCTAGACTCTCCCTATGAAGTGAGAATCTCCGCTCCTTCTTCGGCGGAGAGCAGTCAACAAGCAATAATAGCCACTTCGCGAGACAGTTATATGATCCAGAAAATTTTATTTGCCGATTCCGGAACAGGACATTCGGAAGAATTGCTGAAATACCTGATGGAAATTCCTTCCCTCAAAAATGCCTCAATCGCAATTTTGCACGTGGTTTCTCCTCAAGTTAGCTCAAACGCAATGACTGATAAGTGGGAAGAGGGTGGCAAAATCCTTGCTAACAGCCTCCAGAATTTACAACTAGATCCCACCAAGGTTTCCACCATGCTGCGACAGGGCGATCCCAAAGATACGGTTTGCAAAGTAGCAGAAGAAATCGATGCCGATTTAATTATCATGGGTTCGCGAGGACTCAAACGGCTAGAGTCGATCTTAGAAAATTCTGTCAGCCAATACGTTTTTCAACTGACCGATCGCCCAATGTTACTGGTGAAAGATGACATTTATGTTAAAAAACTCAAACGGGTAATGGTCGCAATGGATCGGTCTGAGGCTGCCCAACAATGTCTTGATTTAGCTTTGTTCCTCGTACGCGATATTCCTGGCGGCGAACTATTATTGGTACGAGTCAACCCCGACTTGAAAAAAGAATTGCTACCTATTCCTCCCCAAGAGGCAGAAAAAAACCCAGTCTTAGCGCCTGCTGTTGCCAAGGTGAAAAGACTCGGAATTAGCTACCGTTGTATTGTCACGGCGGGCAGACCGGGAGAAGAAATTTGTCAAGTTGCTGCGGACAATAATGTTGACTTACTCATGCTGGGTTCTCCCGATCGCCGTCCTTCGATCGCTAAAGCTTTACCCGACTTAGATCGGCTATTGGGAACTTCTCTATCCGACTATGTAAGAGTTTACGCCGACTGTCCAGTTCTCTTAACCCGCCCGATTAGTCCTTAAAAGAGGATTTTCAATGGGGAACTTGGCTGTATAATTTTTCATTCAAATTTACTTTCAAAAGCCAAAATCTCCCCCTGAAAACCAGCTAAAAGAATAGGGTCGCGGTGGTTACCGTAACCCTATTCCTCTTTTTAAAGTTTTTTAAAGTAAGTCACAATAGACTGCAAATCAAAAAATAGATTGAGATTTTCTGAATGCAGTTACTCTTTCTTACCTTGACTACTAGCTGTTTGAATGTACAGGATTAGTAGAAAAACTGCGGGAACCAGCACGAACAAAATGCTGGCTACAAATCCAAGCTCATTTACTTGCATCGAAGCACTGCCTCGCTCGTTACTTCAACCAACAACTTTTAGCATATCATCGAGTTGAGCCGAAGAGTGCTTTTTCGGGCAAAGTTTCTCTCTTAACGTTTTGGTTTAGTATTAATGCTTACTGAACCATTGACTGAAGTTTGGCAAGCTAGGCGGTAGTTGTCTGGTCTTTTTTTCAGCTTTTGCTTTTCTGCTTCGGTGCGAGGAGAAAGGTTTTCCATTCCCTCCACCACCTCAACCAGACAAGTGCCACATTGACCGTATCCCCCACAGTTCATCATTTTGCCCATTAAGGTGTAAAGGTCAATGCCATTTTCTAGGGCTTTCTGTCTTAAATTAGCTCCGTCGGCAGCAACAATTTCTTGATTTTCCTTGACAAATTTGATGTTAGCCATTAGCCCTCCTGGACGACACATCTACCGCTATTTTATTAAGAAATTATAAGGAATTCCGCCCTTTTCTAGTTCGGATATTCAGGCGGAAAACTTCGGTTTTCCCTAGAGCAGCGATCGCTTGAACTGATTTGACAAAAATACTAAGGTGTGCTAAAGGCTCTAGAGAAGAAACGGTCAGGAGTCAAAAACTAGGGTAAATCGAACAAATTACTATCAGGAAGATTACTAACTGCACGTTGGAGAGCTGCCAGAGCAGTATTGTAATCAATAATTGCCCTCAACAAATTACCTCTAGCAGTAGTAAGTTCGCTTTGAGCAGCAATTACGTCTGTTTGAGTACCGACACCAGCTTGAAAACGCAAACGAGCCAGGCGAAGACTTTCTTCAGCTAATTCCACAGCCACGGTAGCCGTTTGAATATTTTCCTCGTTAGCGAGGAGGTTGTAGTAAGCTCTTTCGACTTCAAAACGAACCAAATTACGTCGATCGGCAAAATTAGTTTCCGCGATCGCCTTATCAATTTTCTCCTGTTCCGCCCTAGCTCTAGCTGCTCCCCCATCAAACAGCGTCCATTGTAATCTTGCGCCTAACTGAAAACCATCACCAGGATCGAGTTCATCATCCAAAACGCCTAAAACATTATAGTTAGCAAACAAACTCACTTGAGGCTTAATTGCCGCCAATTCAATCCGCCTTTGTTGTTCGTCGATCTCTCTTTGAGCAAGTTGTTGTTGTAACTCCGCCCGATTTTGATAAGCCAAGAGAATAGTTTCTTCTAAACCCAAATCCCAAGCACCTGCAACCTCAATCGGATCGGCGGCAACTAATTCTACCCCTTGAGCTAAAGACAAACGCTGTACCAATTGGCGACGAGCCACAAGCTGACTAGAAATAGCCAAAGTTAAATCTTGCCGTGCATTAGCTAAATCCACCTCAGCGCGTAAAACATCAAACCTGGTTCCCAACCCAGCGCGTTCGAGCAAAACTGCATCCGCCAAACTCTGCTGTGCTTCTTCCACTGCGGCTTGAGCGATCGCCACTTGAGCATCAGCATTTTGTAAATCGTAGTAATCGCTGGTGGTATCAAAACGGATTTGCTCGGAAACGCGTTCCACCTCCAATTGATTTAAACGTACTTGTTCCTCAGCCGCTTTAATTTGGGCAGGTCTACGTCCACCAGTGTAAAGGTTATAACTTAACTGTAGTCTCGCATCCAAAGATGTACTAGTCGTATCTCGAATTGGGCGAGAAGCTTCAGTATTAGTCGCTTGTTGTTCGAGTTGAGTTTGTTGCTGCTGAAGTAGAGTTTGTTGTTGCTGAAGTTGTGCTTGTTGCTGCTGAAGTTGTGCTTGTTGTTGAGCAAAATCGGGAGCTTGGGGGTCGAGGTTAGTTAATTGTTCAGTAACCTCGTTGATTTGCCCCCCAACTTCACCTAATTGGGATTCAACTTGACGCTGTTGTGTCTGAATTCCTTCAATTTGGCGATCGATATTCAGGAATTGTTGATCGATCTGTAACTGACCAGTAGCTGATTCAGTACGAGTAAAATCTACCTGAGTGCTAAGGTTGGGATATTCCGTAGCTAACGCTTCTTGTAAGCTTTCCCTCGCTCTTACTAAATTAAGTCGGGCAACCTCTAGTTCCCGGTTGTTGCGTCTGGCTAATTCGATCGCTTGTTGGAGAGTAATCGGCTGAAGCGTATCAATCTCTACTTCATTCCTGCGAGTGGGAAATAGTAAAGGATTGCCACTAGGTTGTAAATCTTCGGGTAAAGGAGTTCCGGGATTAATTGGTGCAGAGGGAGGAAGATTTTCCGGAACAAAAGGTCGCGTTTGTTCCTGTTCGCGATTGTCCGGTTGCGGTAGTTTGGGCGGAAGTGTTTCTACATTCGGTAGTTGAGCAAGTCTTTGGGGCGATTCAGTATTTTCTTGACTATTTGTCGCCGTGGTTTGTTCGACAAACTTGCCTACAAATTGAGTCTGAGTAGCGTGAGCCCGCTCGTTTGCTGAAGCCAGAAAGTCTCTCACTTGAGTTCCCGAAGGGCGATCGTTTAACTCACTTGGCGCTGCCAAGAGAAATTCTGACTCAGACAAGTTATCTGAATTTTGAGCAGATTGAGTTCCAACTTCCTCATCGTAAGGTGAAGGGAAAAACCCCTCTCCTTGACTCTCACTAACTGCTGTCGGCGCAGGAAACGCCTCCTCCACCGTCCCTTCATTAGCATTAACAGAGTTAGATTCCTCCAAATCAGGCATTTCTGCCTCATGAGAAGGCAACGGAAAAACCCTAGGAGTAAAAACCGCTTCTCCCGGATTAGCCATCGCTGCCAAATTAATCTCTTTCTCAATATTTAACTTTCCTGGAAGAGACTCCAAGGTAAAAAAGTCGCTATTTTCAGAGGACGGCGCCGGAAAAGCGGGAACAACTTCTGCCAATAGCGAGTTAGCTTGAGGCTGGGAATTCAACGGAATTGGCAATAAAACCGTTTCTGACTCACCTGTCGCCGAATCCAGTTGGGAATTTAACCGATTTGTCACCGATTCTGGAGAACTGGAGGAATTAGAGTCAGTTTTTGACTTATGCAAAGAGCGCAACGCTTGCGTATCGGTTGATAAACCGTAACCGAGAGCAATTACTGCACTCGAAACTGCCATGAAATGACGAAAAGCTAGCATCAGTATCTTAGTTTAGTTTCTAGTCTCAGAGTGCGATTGTATGTCAATCATTAAGCCATCTGCCAAGCACAAGTCAATATTGACATCGACAGCGACCAACTTTTCTAACTTGCTACCACTTGCTGTCTTTTCCTTGAGCAAAGCAACTTGCGAAGCTGAGTTTAAGATATCCCAGTAAGATAAACAGACCTCTCTCAAGCAGCATTTTTGTCCTTGAGAGAGGTGGATGGAGCTTAAACTTAGCGGTGATTCTCTGTGGCATGAGCCTATTTGCGAATTAACGATTTATTTTCATGTTTCCATACAATTCCTTCTCCAGCTAAATTGCAGATGGTAGACAGGAAAACTTTGACGCTGGCGCTACCGCACCAATCGCGTCAATTTTACCTTCTAACCAAAGTTTAAACTTAGCTTCGATCAACTTAATTTAACTAATCTCTGGTACTCTCCTGGTAATTCTCAGTTTTCAACAGTCAATCCGGACTTAACCATGAATTTTACCATCTGGCATTACTGCTCCTGTCAAGATCGCATCTCGTAAGTCAACACCAGTCAAAATTGCATCTCGTAAACTGGCTCCAGTCAAGTCAGCACCTCGTAAATTAGCTCCTTCTAAGTTTGCTCCCCATAAAGACACTCCCTGGAGGTTGGCTCCACTTAAATCTGCTCCTGTTAAGTTAGCCAGATTCAGATTGGCTTCGCTCAAATCTGCTTTTCTTAAATCAGCTTCACTTAAATCAGTTTTCGTAAAATTCGCTCGATTAAAATGACCTGCTTTCAAATTACTTTGATGCAAATTGGCTTGTTTCAAATTTACTTGTTCAAATTTGACTACACGCAATTCTGCTTTGCTTAAATTTGCTCCGAGCAAATTTGCTCTTCGAAAATCTCCACCGCTCATTCTTACTCCACTCAACTCTAATCCGC